>JAZUKG010000206.1:0-2186 GCA_045643145.1 Lachnospiraceae bacterium
CCTAAACATCTTAAAAAGTTTTTATTATCCGAGATAAAAGCAGTTTCCGAAAAATCAAATGAGTATTGCGTTTCGGCTGGTAAAGATTTCACTAGAAAACGAAAAATCTCATTTGAAACAGTTGTTAAAACACTGATAGGCGTGGAAAGTAGAAGTCTTACAAATGAACTAATTTCTGCATTTGATATGAAATCAGAAATGTCTTCTACATCCGCCTTTGTACAACTGTAAAAAGCAAGTAAAAACATACATTTTTCGGCAGTTAATTTCCAGCACTTTTCGGCAGTCAAAAACCAGCACTTTCATAACCGCTTATATATCCCGGGGAGCAATCCCCGGGATTTGTATTTCTTCTTTTAATTCAATGGCAACTCTTCTGGTATATCCATTTCTCTCAACCAATCTGGTGCCTCTGAAGCATCAGGTATCTCTGGTTTGACGGGTTCATCATCCCACCCATAATAAGCTAGGGCAAACCGTCTCACATCCTCCGGATTCATCCCTTTTGTGTGTTGCCTGATATATTCCTCGTCTCGATAGATGGTTAGGAATTCTACTGGAACCTGGCCATCTTGCCATGCTTCACTTGGGTTTTCATAGACGCTATTTCCGTCTTTTACCCATTCCCGAAGAGCTCTCTGTTCTTTCTTTGTCATCGGTGTGGTCTTTATGTATTCCTTGTACTGTTGCTCCAAAAACTCTTGTCGCCATTGTGGCAGATATATATTAAACTTCATCAGTTACTTCTCCTTCATTCAAAAATGATTTACGGTTTTCAAGGCGATAGCTTTTGCCTGAAATCTTGATACGGTCACATCGAAAAGAAAGTCTGTCAAGGATAGCCGTCGCAAGAGCAGGGTCCCCTAAAAATTCAGTCCATTCTTCAAATCCCTTATTGGTTGTAATGATTATGGACGTTTGCTCCTGCAATTCAGATATCAGCTGAAAGAAGAGATTCCCTTCTGTGGAATTGATAGGTAAGTAACCTACCTCGTCAATTACAAGCAGATTTGACTTGCGAATCCTGTTCATCTTGCAGCGGCTTCGTCTGTCGATCTCCTCAGTCCTAAGACATTGTACAAGGGACTGCATCGTAGTATAGCTGACCTTATACCCCTCCTCACAGGCATGATATCCAAGTCCTATGGCCAGATGTGTCTTTCCAACTCCGGGTGGTCCGGACAGTATCAGGTTGTATATTCCATCAATCCATGTGAGCTCTGAAAGCTGCGTAAACTGTTTTTTTGATAAAGACTTGCAGAAGGTCAGATCGAAGTCCTTTAGATACTTCGCATAGGGAAAGCCGGCCTCCTTGATTCTTTTTGCCATCGCCTTATCGTGACGATATTTGATTTCTCCGTTAAATATATTTTCTATGAAGCTTAAATAACTGATTTCCTCCTGTTCTGCCTTATGTACCAGTTCCTCAAGCTTATCCCTGGTATAGTATAATGACAGCGTTGCCGCCTGCTCCTGTAATGCTTTTATCTTATCCATTAACAACACCCCTTCCGTCCATTGCATCCTCATAAATACTTAAATCCCTTATTTCAGGGTTATCTCCTCTGTATTTTTCAGGAAGAGCTGTGCTGCCTTTGGTATTCGATTTACTTTTATTAAGTTTCTCCTGCGTCAGATATATAATGCTGGATTTTAATTCACCTGCAGAGTAGAGCTCCTTTTCACTACAATAACGCAGTCCATTCAGGATATCCTCCCTGTTCCATTCTTCGAATAACTTTTTAATTACACCAAGCTGATCCCGATAGTATCTGGGCTTATCCTGATGTATATGCTCCAGGAATGGGCTAACCAGTTCGTTATTATCAAAGAGTTCCTTCAGAGCCTCTTCCTGAGCTATAATGGTTTTACTCTTATCGCGGTAGGAACGCTCTGATTTTCCTATAAGCTGTCCTTTTTCGTGACACTGTGGATGCCTTGCATATATCTCTCCGGTAACCATGTCGGCGACAGATATCACATCCGTGTCATCATCCAGGTTCATATATACTCTGATACCTTTATGATAGGTACCAGAAGGAACACGATATCTGTTACCTTTGTAAAGAACGATATTGTCTTTTCTTACAGGATAACTTATACTTTCATTAATAGCAGATGCAAAGCTATATTCAGAGACTGGTATCAGGTATTCCTTTTCGAGGGCGAATACTTCATCCGGTCTC
>JAZUKG010000207.1:0-13135 GCA_045643145.1 Lachnospiraceae bacterium
ATATATAAATCAGGCGCAACCTCATCCATATCTACTAATGCAACATGTCCTTTCTCTGCATTCACTTCCTGTAAATAACCATCCTGAATCTTTTCAAACTCTGCAGATATTGGTGCCGCCATTCTCACATTCATAAGAGAACGAAGAAGTGTCTTCTGTTCTAAAACATTCTCCGAAATCTCCACACCTTTATATCTTTGTTGCTCGCTTAAAAGCGCTTTTATCAGATATTTTCTTCTTTCACTCTGATTCAATCTATTCACCTACTCTACAATCTGAATTCCGCCTAGTTTTCTTGTTTTGCTATGCTCTGAAAATCGGGATTTATATACATTTTTTTCTGCTAAAAACACAGGTACATATTCTTCAAAAAATCCCTGAAACCCGCATAAAATCAAGATTTCTTCGATAGCAAGCAAACAGTCTCGACATGGCTCGTTAACGGGAATAAATCCACCGGCTGTATCTTTTTCACCGTATATCCATGCTTTGTCAGATATCCCAAATCTCTGGCCAATGTATCCGGTCCGCACGAAATATAAACCAGTCTTTCCGGTTTCAAAGTACAAACACTCTTTAGGAACTTTTCATCACTTCCGCTTCTTGGCGGATCCATAAATACCACATCCGCCTTATGCCCATCAGCAGCCATCTGTACCATATAATCACCGGCATCTTTTGCAATAAACCTGGCATTCTTAATCCCATTGTTTTTCGCATTGATAATCGCATCCTTTACAGCCTCCTGATTGAGTTCCACGCCCAACACCTCTCCGGCCTGTTTTGCTGCAATCAGAGAAATCGTACCGATACCACAATACGCATCAATCACTATATCCTCTTTTTTAAGCCGAGCATATTCCATTGCTGTTTCATATAGCACATTGGTCTGCACCGGATTAACCTGGAAAAATGACTGCGGAGACAGTCTAAAGTCCACGCCGCACAGTGAGTCCACCAAATATCCTTTTCCGTATAAAACAATATCTCTCTTTCCGAGTACCATTGTGGTGTGCTTGTCATTGACATTTAATACTACGGTTTCAATACATGGATGTGCCTTTACCAAAGCCTTTACAAAATTGTTTTTAGAAGGCAAAATCGGCGAACGAAGTACCAAGATTACCATAGCCTTTTGTGTCTTTTCAGATACTCTGACCATGACATGACGCAAAAGTCCATAATCAGTTCGTTCATCATAGGTTTTAATCTTAAAATCCTTTACCAGAGAACGTATCGTCAAAATGATTTCATCTGCTATCGGATGCTGAATCATACAATGATCCACATTTACGATACGATGTGACTTTTCTTCATAAACGCCGGAAATAACCTTGCCCTTTTCGTACCCGAAAACTGCATTAACTTTGTGTCTGTAATCCATCGGATTTTTCATACCGATAATCGGAGACACCTTTCCAAAGCTACCTAACAGCTTTTCCATTTCCTTTTGTTTTTGTGCAAGCTGCTTCTCATAGGAAAGCTGTGAATATTGACAACCTCCGCATTTATCTGCGTAGACACATCCACCGGCTTTTTTACTTGCTTTCTGAGTTTTTGTATTCTTACCTACATTTCTATTTTCATTTTTCATATTCTGTTTACTCATATTTACCTTCTTATTTCGATTATTTTCAATCGCGCTCTTTCGTTATTTTTATATATAACCTATTAAAAATCCGGAATAAAGCTTTCTTTGGCTACGTCGCCCTCCTGAATAAAAACGTTCTGAACGCCTAAATCCAGGACATATGACAATAATCTGTCATATTCTCTTTTCGTTACCTTGCGGTTTAATTCCGGATATTTTACAGGACATACAGGTGTATACTGACTCATCAGGCTGATAAAAACCGTATCCTGATATGTCTCATACAAATAGCATACAATGCTTTCTGCTTCCTTTACATGCCCCGGCAGCAGTAAGTGTCTGACGATAACACCTTTTTTCATGATACCGTTCTCAAAAAACTCCATATCTGCGCACTGACGAACCATTTCATCTATAGCAGCCTTTGCAACAATAGGATAATCCCCTGCCCCGGAATACTCGCCGGCGGTTTCCTTTTTCATATACTTAAAATCCGGCAGATAGATATCAATCAGTCCATCCAGTCTTTTGATTTGTTCCACCTTTTCATAACCGGAACAATTATATACAAAGGGCAAATCAAAGCCCTGTTTTTTAGCCATTTCAATCGCCGTAGCCACCTCATATACAAAGTGATCCGCTGTAACGAGATTGATATTGTTTGCTCCCTGCTCTTTTAATTTCCAAAAGACTTCCACCAACTCATCTACCGTCATTTTGTCTCCAACCTGACCTTTGGAAATTGCATGATTTTGACAAAAAATACAGCCCAGAGAACAGCCTGAAAAAAAGATTGCCCCTGAGCCGTTTTGACCGCTGATACAAGGTTCTTCCCACATATGAAGCATAATCTTGGCTACCGTAATCTCCTGTGATACACGGCATGCACCATAACCTTTGCTTCTGTCTGCATTGCATTCTCTCGGACAATAATTACAAAGCTTACTATCCATAAATTCTCCTCAAGATTCATTTGTTTCATTGTATAATGCGGTAAAAAACCTTGTCAACTTTTGTACTGAATTTAGTTATGAATTGAAAACAGATGCATATCCTTGGCATCATAATAATAGGCATGATTTGACAATACATCCATTACATCCAGCTGCGTCTCATTCACATTTTGAATCATATCATTGATATATTCCTCATCCTGTTCTCCGTTATCCTCAATCAGGATAAATTCATGAATACTGCTCGGCAGCAAATAAAAATTACCTCCCATTATTTTGCTGCACTCCTCTAATACATTCGGATAACAGATGCAGCTCGCTCCGTAATACTTTTTGACATTGGTCAAAATATACATATTTACATCCAAATCCATATCTGCCAGCATTTTTTCTGATTGATTTTTTGCCAGTCTTTTCAGCATATCCAGCATTTCTATCACCTGATACGGCAATAGCTTTGGTGTGTTTACTCTGGCACATTCTAAAAGCTCGATATCGGAAATATCCCACATCTCCATATGCGCATTCAATACCAAAATACTGGCATTGTCCTCTTCGGATTCATCAATCAGATAATAAAAGACCATTTCCAGATCCATATAGGAAAAATGCGGTGCTCTCTGCAACAGTTCTTCATTCATATCTCTGTTGATAAGCTTATAAACAATCCTATGTTTTGCTTTTGTAAAATCCGTATAATCACCGGCATTAAATTGTATCCTGGGTGTCTTGGAATATGCTTCATGTATTTTCACGAGTTCCTGAGCCAGTTCTGCAATTGGTTCCCCGTCACAATATCTTTGATAAAACTGCTCTATATAAATATTGGGAGTCATGTCATTTTGGGCACCTGTGATGGTTACTCCCACGAGCTTGACTCCATTGTTTTTATTTACTTTGTTGTATTGTACCTTCTGATCCGGCTCAATATATTTTTTAATTTCTTCAATAAAATTTGTTGCAAAAACATCTATTTCGTTAGACATTGTATCCTCCTATGTTTTGTCTATTATTTTGTATGTCTTTGCACAAATCACCCAATAAGCCCCCGCGCCACAAGGCCGCGATAAAATAAAAAAAGACAATAGAACGAGTCTATTGTCTTTAAGGTCATTTTAATAGAAAATGAATTATACACGTGAAAGATATTCACCTGTACGTGTATCAATCTTGATTACATCATCCTGGTTAACGAATAATGGAACATATACTGTAGCTCCTGTTTCAACAGTTGCAGGCTTTGTAGCACCTGTAGCTGTATCACCCTTGATACCAGGTTCTGTAGCTGTAATAACAAGTTCAACGAACAGAGGTGGTTCAACAGCGAAAATACTTCCGTTGTGTGAAAGCATCTTAACCATTTCGTTTTCTTTAACGAACTTCATAGAATCGCCAACTGCTTCATGGTTTAATGCAACCTGTTCAAATGTTTCAGTATCCATATAGTTGTATAAATCACCATCATCATATAAATACTGCATTTCTTTTCTATCGATACGTGCCTGTGGGCATTTTTCAGTAGGTCTGAAAGTCTTTTCTACGACACCGCCACTCTTGATGTTTTTAAGTTTTGTACGTACAAAAGCAGCTCCTTTACCAGGTTTTACATGCTGGAATTCGATAATCTGATAAATGTTACCTTCCAGCTCAATTGTAACACCGTTTCTGAAATCACCTGCAGAAATCATATTAAATCCTCCTAAATTTTCACGTCATAATTCTTTTAACATTCTAAACTAAAAAATTACATTTTTCAAGCCTTTTTTTGCTTTAGCTCGCATACTAAATCAATTGCTTCCAGATAACCTGCAAAGCCCTTGCCGTAAATCTGTCCGTCACATGCCGGTTTTGTTACGGATACTGCACGAAATCCCTCTCTTTTCGTAATATCCGAAATATGGATTTCTACCTTTGGCATCGTAGTTACAGACTGCAGTGCATCGTGAATTGCATAGCTGTAATGTGTGAATGCTCCCGGGTTGATCACGATACCATCCAATTTTTCAAAATAAGCCTCCTGAATACGGTCAATGATTGCACCCTCATGATTACTCTGAAAAAACAATACTTCTATTCCCATTTCATCTGTTTTTGCTTTAATCATCTTCTGTAAATCTTCATAGGTTTCTTTTCCGTAAATTTCCGGTTCTCTGATTCCGAGGAAGTTAAGGTTTGGTCCGTTAATCACTAAAATCTTCATCGTACATCCCTTTCTAAAAAAACTTCTTTATTTCTTCTATAATCTGTTCAAACTCTTTATCATCCACATCTACGACTTCATGGCAGGCTGCCTCATAAATCGGGCCTCTTTGCTGCATCATATCCTCAATCTTCTGCTTTGGATTATCTCCTCGTAAAAGTGGTCTGGTTGTATCATCCTTTAATCTGTCATAAATCGTATCCGGCTTTGCACGCAGGTAAATTACCTTGCCCAGCTTTTTAAGCAGTTCTCTGTTTTCTTCTCTTAATACCAAACCGCCGCCAACAGAAATGACATAATTTTGTTTGTTCTCAAACAGGCTTTTTACATAAGCAGTTTCCATATCACGAAAAGCCTGTTCTCCGTCTGTATCAAAGATATCCTTGATTTGTCTCTGTTCTTTTTTCTCAATTTCAGCATCTGTATCCAAATACGGATACTTCAATGCATAAGAAAGTCTTTTCCCTACTGAGCTTTTTCCGCAGCCCATATATCCGATTAAAATACAATTATTCATTGATTCCCATTTCCTTTTTCATAAGCTGTAAAATCTGCATCGCATCATCTTCCGATACAGAAATATCGTTCCATAATTCATATGCGATGATCCCCTGATATAAAAGCATCTTGAGACCATTCATAGCTTGTCCTCCATGCTTTTTTACGAGCTTCATAAACATAGTTTCATATGGTCTGTATACTAAATCAACACCGCTTGTAATACGGTCATAAATATCGCCGTCAGGACATACCACATCGTTATCATTTGGAGACAATCCCACGCTGGTTCCCTGTATCGCCAGCAAATCATCTTCTGTTACCACGGAAAGCTCATCGAGCGAAATAGCGACTGCCTTGTCACTAGCAAAAGACTGATTCACTTCTTTTGCTACCGTTTCTGCTTTTTCTTTGGTTCTGTTGCAAATATAAAGCTTTTGTGCTCCCTCCATCAGACACAGAAAAGCAACTGCTCTGGCAGCTCCTCCTGCACCGAATAATAAAACCGTTCTGCCATTTACTACAACGCCCTCTGACTTCATTGCTCTGAGAAGTCCTGTCATATCTGTATTGTAGCCCTTGTACCCGTTTTCACAACGAACCAGAGTATTTACAGCACCGATTTTCTGCGCCAGTTCATCAATTTCCTGTAAATAAGGAATGACTGCTGATTTATGCGGTACGGTTACATTCAATCCTAAAATATTCAGTCCGTATGCACCCTCTACTGCCTGTTTTACATATTCGTCCTTTACACAAAAAGGCACATAAACCAAATCAATATTTGTCTTTTGAGCTAAATTATTATGAATAACCGGTGACAGCGTATGCTCTACCGGATTTCCGATCAAACCACAGGTTCTGGTCTTTCCATTGATTGCCATCGCTTTTCTCCTATTTTCGTTTGTATCTATTTCTGTTTAAAATAAAAATGCAAAACAATGCGTTCTAAATAACGCTTTAACACGATTTGAATTTCCTCGTGCTTATCTATCGGTTTTACCAATACGGAATGAATGCCTGCTCTTTTTGCTCCCCATACATCAGTAAAGAGCTGATCTCCGACAAACATGGTATTGCCTGTATTACTGCCCATCTGGACCATAGCTGCCAGATAATTCTTTATCAGCGGTTTTCCTGCTTTATAAATATATTTTACATGTACTTTGTCGTTAAACATTTTCACTCTCGGTTCTTTATTATTCGACAAAAGCATAATATCAAAGCCAAGTCCCTTTAATCTAGAAATCAGCTCGATGCTTCTCTCATCAGCCGGAGCTCCGTGTGTAACCAGTGTATTGTCTATATCAAAAATAACTGCCTGATATCCCTTGGCTCTATACTGTTCAAAGGGAATCTCATAGGTCGAATCATAAAATTCGTCCGGATAAAAAGTATTAAACATATCGACTCCTCAAAAAAAGACACCTATAAAGGTGTCTATTTTCTTTACATATTTAATCATACTAAAATTACTTCTGAATGACAATACCATCTTCACTGGCAAGACCGCTTGTCTGATCTCCAACAAAGTACTGATACTGCTGAAGAACTTTATCCTTTTGCATATCGGAAATGGCACTCATCACATCCAGATTTTCAAGACTGGCATCCTGTCCGATAAAGGAATAAGTTTCGTTTGTATTAAAGCTTAATGAAATATTTTCAAGGTCAGCGATTTTGGATGCTTTCGGCATCTCCTCTTGTCTCTCTGCCTGAGAAGCTGCTACAGATTCACTTGCCGACTGTTTTAAGCTTTCTTCTTTTTTCAGTTCTTCATCCTGTTTCTTGACATCATCAACTGAAACCTTCTGAATTGAATTAATGTTTTTGTAGCTATTAAAACCACCATACTGATTAATTCCCTGAATCTGCATCCATTTCACCTTCCTTTCACTCAAAGATTATTTATCACTGTTACTCATATTATCGAACAATGATATAAAATACTTTATACTATAACGCACAAAACTTCAATTATTTTTTATTTATTCAATACTTTTTTTAATTCGTCCATAAAAGTATTGATATCCTTGAACTCACGATAAACAGAAGCAAAACGTACATAAGCAACTGCTTCTAGGTTCTTCAGCTTATCCATTACAAGTTCTCCGATAATTGCACTTTCGATTTCCTTGTCTTCTCTGCTAAAAATTTCTACTTCTACTTCATCTACCAGCTGGTTAATCTGGTTTACGCTGATTGGACGTTTATGACAGGCTCTGAGTACACCAGCCTCGATTTTTGATCTGTCATATGTTTCACGGTTATTATCTTTTTTAATGATAATAAGCGGAATTGTCTCAACCTTTTCATAAGTAGTAAATCTCTTTTCACATTCATCACAAACACGGCGACGTCTGATTGAGCTGTTATCATCTGCCGGTCTGGAATCAATAACTCTTGTATTATCATGACCACAAAATGGACATTTCATATGTAATTTCTCCCTCTTTATGTTGTATTTTTCAAATCCCTGACAAACTCTTCCATAACTTTGTCATTTCATCTATTCGATTGAAATAAACACTCACAGATTTACCGGCTCCATTGCCTGTATACCATTTGCGCATCCATACTTTGCTTATTCTCAATATAATGAAATTATAATCTATAAATAATAATTATGTCAACGAAATATTCTGAAAAAAACCAAGAAAAGCCTTTATTTTACATGGTTTTGACAAATTGACATCGATATTTATGGTAAACCAGCATGGCAAGTTAGATATTGACCGTATCAGTCATCATCCGCTTTATAAGTCAACCAAAATCAAATCCGGTCCAATCTGTTTGATTTTTTGATAAGAGATGGTGCATTCTTCTCCTGCTCCAATCATACCCCAAAAGCCACTTTTTTCCTTTACAACCAACTGACATATACATCCGCTGCATTCGTCAAATTCCAGGTTGCATACATACCCCAGCTTTCTGCAGTCCTTTATACTGATTACTTCCTTTTGCGAAAACACATCCAGATACAACGCTCTCTCCCCTATTACCAATGCCGTCATTACTATATCCTATGCCGATACCGTATTATTTGCCACAGCACCACAAGGCCGCGGTATTATTGGAAAGAATTGCTCTGACAGCAATTCTTTTGATTGCACTGCCGGCATGGCCCCGCGCCACAAGGCCGCGGTAATATATAAAAAAAGGTTCTCATATCACTATGAGAACCTTGTATATCGACTTTATATTTTTAATTGACCCAACCGCTCAATCATCCTCTTGGATGAGCTTTTGCATATACCTCTCTGATTCTGTTATGACTCATATTGGCATAAATCTGAGAGGTAGAAATATCGGAATGTCCGAGCATCTCCTGCACGCTTCGAAGATCTGCTCCGTTTTCTACTAAATGTGCTGCAAAAGAATGTCTCAGGGTATGCGGTGTAATATCCGCTGTGATACCTGCTTTCTTGGCATAAAATTTAATAATCTTCCAAAAGCCCTGTCGGCTCATGGCTTTACCGGAACAGTTTGCAAACAGGATGTTGGAAGACTCATCTTCTAACATATCTGATCTCGTACCGTTTAAGTATCTTTCCAAAGCTTCTCTGGCTTTTGCACCAAATGGAATAATACGTTCCTTGTGTGTATCACGACATACGATAAAGCTCATAGATAAATTCACATCTGAAACCTTTAAGGTAATAAGCTCCGTTACACGGATACCGGTTGCATATAATAGTTCCAGCATTGCTTTGTCTCTGATTTCTTTGGCTGAATTACCGTTAGTCTGATCCAAAAGTGCTTCTACTTCATCCATAGTCAGGATTCCCGGAAGCTTCTTTTCAATCTTTGGCGCCTTGAGTGCTGCCGAAGCATCAAAGGTAACCTGTCCCTCTTTTATCAAATACTGATATAACGCTTTAATCGATGCTATATTTCTCGAAATAGTCGCTGCAGCTAAATTCTGATCATTCAACTGCTTGATGTATTCCTTTAAATCCTCTTCTTTAACATTCTGGATTTTAGTGATACCCTTTGCCTCTAAAAAATGACATACTTTAAGAAGGTCCCTCTTATATGACATTTCTGTATTTGCAGAAGTATGTTTTACATTATGTAAATATGAAATATACCCCAGAATTACATTCTCCATAAATTCATGAAACCCTTCCTCAAGTCAACATAACAACGCAATTTCGCGTGTCTATGACACATTATAAGGGTTATTTTAAGGAAAAGCAAACACATTTTTTCCGTGTTTTCCTTGATTTTTGACCGATTTTCTCAAAAATCGCAACATGTGGATTTCACATATTTTTCCATCTACTATATCTTGTAAGAAAAAAAATTATATAATTTTTAATATTATCTTAACAATTATTGGATTTACATAACATTCTGTTAACATTCCAATTATGGAAACTATGAATAACTTACCAACCTTTTTTAGACTTATATGCTTTACTGCCGTTTGATTCCTATCATGATTGTGTTCTCTTTTTTCCAAACTAAGCTGTAATAACCCCTGGAAAAATTCGGACAGAACCGGTCCGTAAAACAAAATTTGCGGAAAGAAAAAGGCTATAAAAAACAAGATTCCTTTTATTTTATAATTCATAACCAAAAACAAAAACATGGTTGATAAGCCAAATCCCAGCAATACCAGTAACAGCGAAACCAAATAAATAGAAGCATATGAAAAAAGTGCCAAAAGCATAATTCCTACGAGCATTCCTCTTCTCTTTAACAGATATAGCAGATAATGCGAGGTATTGATGTGACAAAAGGATACTTCTATCAGATTCTTCTCACCCATATAGTCAGAAAAGCCGGTTAAATCACCTTTACTCAGCACGGTATATAAAATTCCAATAAAAAAGCCAGTGATTATAAGTATCAACTGGCCATTTATCTCTCTTCTTTTCATATAACATTCTCCATTCACAGCTTGTATACATTATTTGACACAGCCCAGTGTCTTAACACAATATATGATGGAGATTACCGTTTTATTATCTTAAATATTTATCCTTGTATGCCAAAATGGACGAAATCGTCTTTCCATCCTGAATCTTGCCGCTATAAATCATGTCGCAGAGTTCATCTACCGTATATGCTTTGATATTGATAAATTCATCCTCATCTAAATTCTGTTTGGATGGCTTTAAATTTTTAGCCACAAACACATCAATCTGTTCATTACAAAATGCTACCGTAGTCTTTAACGAAATCAAAAACTCCATGTTTTCTTTTTCTGTCTTAAACCCGGTTTCCTCTTCCAATTCTCGCCATGCACAGTCAAGATATGGTTCATCCGGTGTGTTTCTGCCTCCGGCAGGGATTTCGATGGTTTCTCTGTCGAGCGCATTTCTGTACTGATGTACCATCAAAAGTTTTCCGTCATCTGTAACAGGCACTACCGCTGCAGCGCCTTTATGTCCGATAAAATCCCACTTTGCTACATTTCCGTTTGGAATCTGTACGGTATCCTTGTAAAAATTGATGATAGAACCCTCATATACGAGTTCTCGATTGATTCTTTTTATCTCTTCCATTTCTGAACCTCTTTCTATGACCCCTCGCATGCAAAACACAGCTATGCCAATCACTTTTTTGTTTTTATGTGGTCATTTTCTCGATACTACTTAGTGAAAAATCATCCCGATTCTAAAGAATCGGGATGTCATGTATTTCTTTATTTCATTTTACCTGATCTATCCTGTATGGATTATGCTTCTAAAAGCTTTTCTACAGAAGCCAGTTTTACACAAAGAACAAACAAGTTAGTTGCCAGTTCCATTTCTTCCGGTGAAGGGAAAGATGGTGCAATACGAATATTGCTGTCTTTTGGATCATTTTTGTATGGATAGGTCGCTCCGGCACCTGTTAATACCACACCGGCTTCTTTACATTTTGCCACAATGCTCTTTGCACAGCCTTCCATTGCATTAAAGGAGATGAAGTATCCTCCCTTTGGCTTGGTCCACGAACCGATTTCAAGACCTGATAAATTTTCATCCAGTACATTAAGAACCGCTTCAAACTTTGGTCTTAAGCTTTCAGCCTGTTTCATCATGTGTTTCTTCATACCTTCAATGTTGCCAAAGTATTTAACATGACGAAGCTGATTAATCTTGTCATAACCGATTGTCTGAATGGTCATAGATTTCTTCATCCATTCGAGATTATTTGCAGAGGCAGCTACTGCAGCTACACCACTACCTGCAAAGGTAACCTTTGATGTAGAACAGAATTCCAATACCATATCGGCATTTCCTGCTTTTTCACATTCATCTAAAATGTTGAGAATTTCAACCTGATCGTCTTCATATAAATGATGCATTGCATATGCATTATCCCAGTAAATACGGAAATCTTTTGCAGCCGGTTTTAATGCAGCAAAACGTTTTACTACTTCATCGGAATAGCTGAGTCCTAAAGGATTGGAATATTTTGGAACACACCAGATACCCTTTACTGCTTCATCCTTTACATATTCTTCGATCATATCCATATCCGGTCCGTTTTCATTTACCGGAATGGTAATCATTTCAATACCAAAATGCTCTGTGATCGCAAAATGTCTGTCATAGCCAGGTGCAGGACAAAGCCATTTTACTTTTTCCAGTTTACACCATGGAGTAGATCCGCAAACACCATGTGTCATAGAACGAGATACGCTGTCATACATAATCGGAAGTGATGCATTACCGCATACAATAACCTGTTCCGGCTTTGCATCTACCATTCCTGCCATGAGCTCTTTTGCTTCTGCGAGACCATCTAAAACACCATAGTTACGGCAGTCTGTTCCATCCTGTGCATTTAAAATATCATCAGAGGTTAATGTATTCATGATATCCATTGACAGATCCAGCTGAGCAGGTGATGGTTTTCCTCTAGCCATATTTAATGCCAAACCTTTGCTCTTTGCTTCTGCATACTCCTTATTTAACTTGCCTGCAAGTTCTAATAACTCTTCTTTTGTCAAATCCTTGTAAGCCTTCATTGATTAACCTCCGCTTAATGTTCTAAATTTTTATGCTAATTGCATAATTGTATACAATTATCCTTGTTTATTCTACACCCAATGTCTTTCTGTGACAAGCATTTGTTTTTCTGAGGACATAAAAAATCACCAAGACTTATTTCTAAGTTTTGGTGATTTTTACTAATTTTTGATAACTGATATACTAGCTTTCAATGTCTTCACTAGCTGCTACAGCTGCTGCTGTTGATGAAACAACTGCTACGATAACTGCTATGATGATGACAAGTAAGCCTCCTGCTAATAATAAAAACATGTTGATTCTCCGTTCAAAATAGATTTCCGTATCTATTCTAGCACATCAATATTTAATTTGCAATTTTATCATACGATAATTCGTAGATTATTTATGAACCTGAAGCTGCTTTAATTGTATATGTAGCTCCTACAGTGCCTGGTTTTGAATTTGCTGCGTCCCATGAGGTTCCATCAAATATAATAGTCTTTCCGCCTTCTGTATATTTTACATAAACTACGGTAAACATGTCATGTGAATAAGTACCGGAAATAGCTTTTGTACAACCAATTTCTACTTCTTCTGCTACTGACTCAACATCAGCAGTCTTTAAAATCTTAGAAGCAACTTTTGACTCAACATTTGCTTTTGTTATATCACCTTTTGCAGTTGCATATAAAGATGACATTTCAGCCTGAGCTGCAGTTAAAACGCTCTTACCATTTAATACAATCTGCTGTTCTTTTGCTCTGTCGATATATCCCAGCAATGCAGGTACCATGATAGCTGCGAGAATTGCTAAGATAACCAATACTACGATTAATTCAACTAATGTAAAACCTTTGTTCTTTTTGTTCTTCATATGAGTTTCCTCCTTTTTGTGTGATAATTCATTATATCAGTTATTTTTCACTAATTCAAGCGACTTTTT
>JAZUKG010000208.1:0-27344 GCA_045643145.1 Lachnospiraceae bacterium
GGACATGGATGGAGCCGATGTGAGTGTAGATAAGATTCGTGCTTGTTTGTGGGAGGAACAAGAGGATACGGACAAGAAAAAGGAGTATGTGAAAAAGCTGGCTATGGATATACGAAATAGTTTTGCAGAGGTTGGCGTTCACGATATTCTGATTAATCATTTTGGAAGCTATACTATCGACAGAAGTAAGATATGGTGTGATTATTTTGAATATCTGGTCGATAAGAATACATATCATCCCAGCGCCTATATGCTACAGTATGACTGGGCGGAATTAAAGTAAATGTTTTTAGGGGACTTTTCTTTAGATCTATCTAAAGAAGAGTCTTTTTTTTACCGCGGCTCGGCGTCGCGGGGCCTTTCCGGCAGTGCAATCAAAAAACATATCGACATATCAGAGGATATGCAAAAGACAGCAAGCTTCTTTTGTTTGCAAAATTACGCATAACATAATAAAATGGATATCAGTGTGTGATGCCAATAGAGTGAAAGGGAAATTATGCGTAACAAGAAATTTATCTTATCTCCGACAAAAATCATTATGTTGGGATTTTTCATATTTGCATTACTGGGTTCGTGGCTGCTGCAAACACCGTTGGCGTTAAGACAGGGCGTCAGATTAGCGTATGAGGATTCTTTGTTTGTGGCTACCTCCAGTGTGTGTGTAACAGGGCTTTCGACGGTTAACGTAGGTGAGACCTTTTCTGTGTTTGGTCAGATTATATTGCTGATTCTGATACAGGTAGGAGGTCTGGGAGTAGTCACCTTTACCACAGCCCTTCTTTTATTTTTTCACAGAAAACTCTCTCTGGAAAACAGAATGGTAATTCAAAATGCATACAATCTGGAAACCTTGTCGCAGCTGGGAGGCTTAACAAAGAGGATTCTGATGGCAACTCTGTGTCTGGAAGGTATCGGGGCTATCGGGTATGCATTTGTATTTATCCCTGAGTTTGGACCGATTGGAATCTGGTACTCCGTATTCCATGCAGTTTCGGCTTTTTGTAATGCCGGAATAGATTTGCTGGGCGGAAACAGCTTTTGCGTTTATAGGGACAATGTAATTATTAATGTGACAACCGTTTTCCTGATTTTGGTAAGCGGTCTCGGATTTCCTGTTTACTGGGAAATTATCAGAGTATTTCAGACCAGAAAAGACTGCGGAAAGCGCAGTATGATTTCCAGATTAAACATTCAGGCAAAGCTGGTACTGGTGATGACGCTGATTCTTTTTGTAGGCGGAGCATTATTGACATTTGTTTTTGAATATAACAATCCGGATACACTGGGCAATTTAAATATGTGGCAAAAGATACAGGCATCCATTTTTCAGTCGGTAACACTTCGTACTGCAGGTTTTGCTACGATTGATCAGTCTTGTTTTAAAGAAGTATCCTGCCTGGTATATTTGGTGTTTATGTTTATCGGCGGTTCTCCTGCCGGTACCGCCGGAGGAGTAAAGACGGTGACGGTTGCTATGCTGCTAACATTCCTTTTGGATGACATTACCGGTAGAAAAGAAGCGGATATCTTTAGACGCAAGGTAGATGATAAATATCTTCGCCGAAGTGTGGCGATTATTACCTTTAGTTTTTCTATGCTGATTATACTGACCGTGTGTCTGATGTGTGCAGAAAAGAGTAGCCTGGTGGATACGCTGTATGAAATGACTTCTGCCATTGCTACGGTAGGACTTTCCAGAGGTCTGACAGGCGAACTGTCCTGTCTGGGAAAGATGATAGTCGTAGTGACCATGTATTTGGGAAGAATCGGACCGATTACAATGGCACTGGCATTCAATGTCAAAAAGAAATTCGGAAAAGCGTCTTATGCGTCCAGCAGAATTATCGTAGGCTAATTTTTGCATGGCGAAGGTTTAGCCGGTAGTGTATGAAAAGAGTGAATGGCCTCGATTGTAAACAATCGACGCAAAAGAGAGGAATATATGAAGAAAAAGGAATATGTAGTATTTGGATTAGGAAGATTTGGCTCAAGCGTAGCCAGACAATTGGAAAAGAATGGATGCAAGGTTATGGCCGTAGATAGCGACCCGGACAGAGTAACCGCTCTGGCAGAGGATGTTACGGTATCCATGAACGCAGATATTTCAGATGTAAATGCATTGGATGAGCTCGGAATCAATCATTTTGAGGGCGCAGTCATTGCGATGGGAGGAAATCTGGAGGCATCTGTTTTAGCCACTATTTGGGCCAAGGAACATGGCGTGAAAAAGGTGATCGCCAAGGCTTATAATCCGCTGCAGGGTAGAATTTTAGAAAAGGTCGGAGCTGACCGAATTGTTTATCCTGAACGTGAAATGGGAGTGCATCTGGCTAACTCACTGGTTATGAATAGTTTGTTTGATACCATCGAACTTTCTTCAGAGTATTCGATTTTGGATATTGCGATTCCAAAGGGCTGGATAGGAAAGAACCTGATTGAATTAAAACTTAGAGCAAAATACCATGTAGAGGTAATTGCGGTAAAAAGAAGCGGAAAGATGGTTGTTATGCCGTCTGCAGATGTGCCGTTTATGGACGGTGATATTTTGGTAGTACTCGGTAAAAATGAAACTTTAAGAAAGCTGACTTCGTTATGATACTTTTAAATGATTATTTATTTTCAGGGGATACGGTTTTAAAGATATTACAAAAGTATTCACAGGACTTAAAACAGAATTCCCTCAGTACACATAATCCGATTGATCTGGTTCACTGCAATTTTTTATTGCAGCAGATTGAAATGCTGGAACACAATGATTTCCTTACTTCGCAGTCGCAGCGAATCAGAGAATTGTACAAGCTGATGGCAAAGGAGTATCCTTTCCTGGCTTTTACCTTTAGGGGACGTATCAAATCACTGATTCGATCCGAGGAAAAATTTAACGGATATATCGTGGAATATGTCTATGATTACTTCAAGGAAAACGGAGACTTTCCGCCGATTGAAAGCTTAAATCAAAAGCTTAGTTGCTTTAGAGATTTGATTGCATACAGAATCGTAGTTTCTATGCCGCAGTGTCATATTAAAGACGGGGAAGACAGAAATAGTATAGAACTGGATTATTTATATAAAATAGCGAATATCCTTCCGGAGTTTTTGGAGGAGAGAGGATTTAGTGTTCAGGTATCGGAAAAGAAAGGTGCAAAGTTTTCTGACAGACTGAATCCGGAGCTTAGACCTTATTTTAGAGATTATATTGAAAATCCCAGTCCGATTGGCTATCAGTCTCTGCATATTACCTTGTATGATAATATTGCCAGAAGCTATATTGAGGTTCAGCTCAGAACCAAGGAAATGGATGATTTTGCAGAAATCGGACCGGCCAATCATTTAGGATATGAAAAGAGACAGGAAAAGGAAAGAACCAGAAGGGACGAAATTCCCTATGGAGCCTATCCTATTTTTGATGATGCGTATGAAAGACTGGTAAGGCTTCATGAGCTTGACTTATCCCGGGTGAATGTGAATATGTTTGGTGCAATCAGTAACAGCGTGGTAAATGACGGCTGCGGATTGTTCAGAGGGCGTCTGATTTTGCCGTATGAGCATTTATCCAGATTCCAAAATGATCTGATTGACTGATGGAGGTTTTATGCTGATTAGTATTTCTTTTATTGTATTTTCAGGGCTATTACTGGGATACCTGTGCAAAAAGATTAAATTCCCGAGTCTGTTTGGAATGATTCTCGCAGGTATATTGATAGGCCCGCATGTATTAAATCTGATCGATCCGAGTATTTTAAATATTTCGGCTGAGATTCGAAAAATCGCACTGATTATTATTTTAATAAGAGCCGGACTAAAGCTATCGCTGGATGATTTAAAAAAGGTGGGAAGACCGGCAGTACTTATGTGCTTTTTACCGGCTACGCTGGAAGTACTCGGAATGGTCATTTTAGCACCGGCTTTGCTGGGGATGAGCCGTTTGGATGCCGCAATACTCGGCGCAGTCATCGGAGCAGTATCACCGGCTGTTATTGTGCCGCGTATGATCAAGCTCATCGATGAGGAGCGAGGAACACGGCAGGGCATTCCGCAAATGATTTTGGCAGGTGCATCTGTGGATGATGTGTTTGTGATTGTATTATTTACGACCTTTACATCTCTGGCACAGGGAGGTTCGGTAAGTATTCGTAGCTTTGTCAATATTCCGATTTCTATTGTAACGGGTATTGCATTTGGCATGTTGGTTGGATTTGGAATGGTACTTTGGTTTAACCGGATTCATATGAGAGATAGTGTAAAGGTAATTCTGGTTTTGGGAGTTTCTTTTGTTTTTACTTTCCTCGAGGATACATGGGGCGCTGTGATTCCGTTTGCTTCCCTGATTGCAGTTATGGCATTAGGACTTATGATTCGCAGACAAAAGCAGGAACTGGCCATTCGATTATCATCAAAGTACGATAAACTCTGGGTAGGTGCAGAAATCTTTTTGTTTGTACTGGTAGGAGCCTCTGTTGAGATAGAAAGTTTGAAAACAGCCGGTGTCAGTGCAGTTCTTTTGATTCTGGGAGTATTGGTTTTCAGAATGCTGGGCGTATTTTTATGTATGATCGGAACGAGCCTGGATATGAAAGAGAGAATCTTCTGTATGCTGGCTTATACGCCAAAGGCAACGGTTCAGGCGGCTATAGGCGGTTTGCCGCTTGCTATGGGACTGGGATGCGGAAATATTGTCCTGACGGTTTCTGTCATAGCTATTATGCTGACAGCCCCTCTGGGAGCATTTGCTATTGATATTACCTATCAGAAGCTATTAAGATAAAAAACATACTGTAATATATGAAAAATATAAAACTCCGGATGAATGAGGTATTTCCTCAAGATTCATTCGGAGTTTTTTGTTTTAAAAATAAATATCTCTTATGCTTCTTGTTTCAGATTTTGGTTGAAAAGATTATTTGTTCTTTTCAGATAACTTGGTAATACCCTGAATAGCAACGATGATACCTAATACAAATAAGGCAATTGCGAAGCAAAGCTGTAAGATGTTACCAGGTGTAAGAGCTTTTGATAAAGCAATCATTTTCTGGATAAGAGCTGTTAATGTAACAACCAGCATGATTAACATTGGTGCGTAAAGCATCCAACCCTTACGGTTTGTTTTCTTGAGGAATACTGCGCAGGCAATCAGTGCGAGAGCAGATAATAACTGGTTAGCACTACCAAATAATGGCCAAATATTCTGATATCCGGCTTTTGCTAATACATAAGCTAAAACTAATGTGATAACAGTAGCAAAATATTTGTTGGTAAGAAGCTTTCTCCATGGTTCCATGTTGTCATCTTCGATGCTGGAATCAAGGAATAATTCCTGGAAAGAAAGTCGTCCGATTCTGGCTACACTATCCAAACTGGTTAATGCAAACGCAGAAACAGATAAGTTGATTAAGGTAAAGATGATTGAGTGTGGAAGTCCAATCTGTGAAAGGAAGTTAGCCACACCACCGGCAAAAATCTGTACAGGTGTGATATAGCCTGCTTCAGCAGCTTCACCTGTTGCAAAGCTGGCAACAGCGATTAATGCGATAACAGCTAACATAGATTCTGTTAACATAGCACCAAAGGATACAGGTAACATATTCTTTTCAGATTTAATCTGTTTTGAAGAAGTACCTGAAGATACCAGGCTGTGGAAACCTGAAACAGCACCACAGGCGATCGTAACGAAAAGAACAGGGAACATAGAGCCTGTACCTTCTACATAGAAGCCTGTAAATGCAGGAAGATTGATGCTTGGATTGGTTAAGATAATACCAAATACACTGGCAATAATCATAAATACTAAAAGGTAACTGTTCAAGTAATCACGTGGCTGAAGAAGAGCCCATACAGGAACAACGCTGGCAATAAAGATGTAAATGAAAATAACAATATGCCATGTACCGGTTGCAACAAAAATAGGAAGGTTAAGTCCGAGTGCAACACCGACTACTAATAATACGATTGCGATAATTGTATTAATTGTTTTGTTTAATTTACCAAAACGAAGCACCATACCGAGTGCAATTGCTTCTACGATAAATAAGATACTGGTTGTAGCAACGCTACCGTTTGAAGCAATGTGTTCACCTTCTGCTGTAAAACCATTAAAGGTTGCAGCTACAACGTCTGCAAAAGCAGCAACTACGAGAATACAGAAAAGCCAGCAGAATAATAAGAATAATTTCTTTCCTAACTTTCCGATATACTCTTCAATGATGTAACCAATGGTACGACCTTTGTTCTTTACGGAAGCATACATAGCAGAAAAGTCCTGTACTGCTCCAAAGAATACACCACCGACCAGGATCCATAAAAGAACAGGAACCCATCCGAAAACAGCAGCCTGAATAGGTCCGTTGATTGGGCCTGCACCGGCAATGGATGCAAACTGGTGTCCGAATACCACAGCGGTATCCGCAGGTTCATAATCAATACCGTCCTGCAATTCATAAGCAGGTGTTTTTTTGTCAGGGTCAATGCCCCAGGTTTTTGCTAACCAGCGACCATACAGTAAATAGGCACCGATTAACACGACTAATGCGATAAGCATCATAATTAGTCCGTTCATCTTTCGTCCTCCTTAAACGTAAAAAAGGGATCACTAAATAAATCTTAGTGACCCCATTGTCTTGCAGTAAATAATATAGTCCTTTATAGAAAAAAAGTCAAATAAAAGTAAGGGTGGTGAAATAAAGGTATAAAAGGTGTATAATGATGAAGAATATAATAAAAAAGTATAATGAGACAAGGAGGATTTATCATGAACAAATACGCAGGAACACAGACAGAGAAAAATCTCGAAGCAGCATTTGCAGGAGAATCTCAGGCCAGAAACAAATATACTTATTTTGCTTCAAAGGCTAAAAAGGAAGGATACGAGCAGATTGCATCACTTTTTTTGAAAACAGCAGATAACGAAAAAGAACATGCAAAAATGTGGTTCAAGGAATTAAACGGAATCGGAGATACCAAGGAAAACCTCGCAGCAGCAGCGGATGGTGAAAACTTTGAGTGGACCGATATGTATGAAGGCTTTGCAAAGACTGCAGAAGCAGAAGGCTTCCCTGAACTGGCTGAAAAATTCAGACTGGTAGGTGCGATTGAAAAGCATCATGAAGAAAGATACAGAGCACTTTTGAAAAATATCGAAATGCAGGAAGTATTCAAAAAGAGTGAAGTTAAGGTTTGGGAATGCCGCAACTGTGGTCACATCGTAGTCGGAACACAGGCTCCTGAAATCTGCCCAACCTGTGCACATCCACAGAGCTACTTTGAAGTGCATGCAGAAAACTTCTAAACAGAATCATTAAATAAAGTAAAACAGCTTTCCGTTATTTTCGGAAAGCTGTTTTTTATGCTTTCCTACCTTTTTTGTGATATAATAGGTCGGTAAATGATTTGAAATAATGAGCGGAGTGACGGAAGATATGCAGATTTTAGTGGATGCGGATGCCTGCCCCGTGGTGGGCATTGTAGAACGTATTGCCCGGGAAAAACAGCTTTCCTGTATACTGTTGTGCGATACCAATCATGTACTCAGGTCTGAGTATAGTGAGGTAAAAATCATCGGAGCCGGAAGAGATGCGGTAGACTTTGCACTGATCAATACCTGCAAAGCCGGAGATGTAGTGGTATCGCAGGATTATGGCGTAGCTGCAATGGCTTTGGGAAAAGGAGCACATGCGATTCACCAGAGCGGGAAATGGTATACCAACGATAACATAGACCTGATGCTGATGGAACGTCATATGGCGAAAAAGGCACGTATGGGCAAAGGGAAAAAACATATAAAGGGTCCGTCGAAACGAACACCGGAGGATGATTTGCGCTTTGAAGAATCCTTTCGAAAACTTTTGGACTATTTAGGAGAGAAAAAATGAAAACATTAGTTGTAGTAGATATGCAAAAAGACTTTATTGATGGCAGTCTCGGAACCAAAGAAGCTGTTGCCATCGTTGAAAATGTAGCCAAGAAAATTGAAGAATACAGAAAGAATGGTGATCAGATTATCTTTACGAGAGATACGCACCAGGCAAACTATTTGCAAACGCAGGAAGGAAAGAATCTTCCGGTGGAACACTGTATCGAGGGAAGCGACGGATGGCAGATTGCCAAGGAACTGACGGTAGCAGAGGATGATATCGTGATTAACAAGGTAACCTTTGGTCATGTATGGGACAAAGATATGATAAAAGGGGATGAGATTCAGTTAATCGGACTTTGTACCGACATCTGTGTGATTTCCAACGCATTGGGACTCAAGGCAGTATTGCCGGAAACTCCAATCAGTGTGGATGCGAGCCTTTGCGCAGGGGTAACACCACAGTCGCACCTGAATGCTCTTGAAGCTATGAAAATGTGCCAGATTAAAATCGTTAACGAATAAGATTAACCCAAGGATGAAAGGAAATACATTTATGTCAGAACAAAATGATACCAAGGTGGTAAACGGAATCACTTTAACTCATGAGCAGTACAGTGCAATGGAAGAGATGCTGAGAGCCGATAAGAAAATGTTTGCCATCAAAATGGTCAGAGACTATACAGGAATCGGACTGGCAGAAGCCAAGGAATTGGTGGAGCAAATGGAAAAGGATTTGAATCTTGTTTCGTCTACACCGGCTCCGAAAGAGAAAATAAGTCTTCTGGCCAGAATATTTGGAAAAAACTGAGGTAGCAATTATGTTTATGAAAGAAGATCATACCTACAACAATATCCGTGAAAAATCACTGGATCAGTGGCTGTCGCAGATGCAGCAGCATGAGGATATTGCAGTTAGGGGCGGAGTAAAGCTGGCCCGTGAATACATTCAGCATTTAAAGGATGAGAACAAAAGGCTTTTAGAGCAAAATGAGCTGAAAAATGAGTACTTAAAAAAGCTCAAAGCAAAATAGTAATTCTTTCTTTTTTATGATAAAATGATTTGAAGTGTGTATACACTCAAAATACAGTTTGTGAAAAACGGTGTAAAAAAAGGGGGAGAAAATGGAAGAGGGCAGAATTGAAGGCCTTTGGGACTGCGTGTACTGTGATCAAAAGGGAATTAAAGCCCGTTATGATACCTGTACCACTTGCGGGAAAGCCAGGGGAATCGAAACAATTTTTTATTTGCCGCAGGATATACATTCCGCCATGCTGACAGAAGAAGAAAAAGCAAAGACTACCGATGCTCCGGACTGGTTGTGCGATTTTTGCGGTGCTTACAATCGGTCGGATGTCAATGTTTGCGCAAAGTGTGCTTCCTTGAAGGGAGAATCGAAATCAAACTACGGTATGCTTCATAAGCTGACGGGAAAACTGTTTGGAAAAAACAGATAAAACTTGAATATAATCGGAGATATAGATATGGCAATGCAGTTAGTTGCAGATTTATATGGTTGCTCTGAGGTAATAAATGATGTAAATGCCATTCAAAAAGCTGCTCATCAGGCGATTGATTTTGTGGGGGCTACCATCGTAGAAGAATGCATTCATCAGTTTGAACCCATCGGAGTTACGTATTTTGCTGTGATATCGACTTCTCACTTTTCCATACATACCTGGCCGGAATATGGCTATGCAGCCATAGATATTTTTTCCTGTCAGGATGCGGTGACGGAGGGCATATCACAAGTGTTAAAGGATTTGTTTGGAGCGAAGGAAATTAAACTTCGTCAAATAGAAAGAATCATAGAGAAAAAGGAGAATTAAAGTATGTATCGCATAGGAACGAAGCTTTCCATCGGGGATATCAGCGGTACAGTCATCGGATATATCAATTATTCCAATCCGCAGGACGGAAATAAGGCTTGGACAGAGTATAGACTTTATTCGAGCAGCGGTGAATATTGGTTATCCATTGATGATGAGTACAAGGAATATTCCATTTCCTATCCGGCCAATTTTATTAAAGGTAATATCGGACCGGAATGGCACAAGGTGGATGAAGGCTATCAGGTAGTAAAGGGACGCTCCGGAGACGTAGATGTAGATTACGGAGAAAGAGCCAGATTTATTGAATACGAGGATGAAGAAGAGGAAAAAACTCTTTCCGTCGAAATGTGGAGTGACGGAACCGAATATTCGCTCGGTCATTACATAGAACTGTCAGAAATCGTGGATATGGGATATGACTCTTCCTATACACCGAGATCCTACAGTTCAGGATCCTCAGAAGAAATGTCACCGGCATTTAAAAAGATTTTGACAACGGTAATGGTATTATTTTTCCTGTTACCTATGTTTGGCGGCGTGTTAACTACTGCATTTGCATCCGTGCTTGGCGGCAACAACCTCAGCAAATATATTTCCAAAAGGACGACTATGTATAAATATGAGACGTCCATTACCGGAAATGAAAAACAAAAGGCTGATGTTTACAGATATGCGTACGGCAGTACGACAGATGAAGTGGCCATGGATATCATCAACGGAATTGACGGTAATACAGAATCCGTTTCACAGGAAGATGATAAAGAAAACCAGACCATTGGTATTTTGACAAAGAAAGAATATGCACTCGTTTACCATCCGGAAGGAGAAGCAGATGACGTCGTCTTTGTACAGGTTTCAAAGCGTAAGTTCAACTACACTTCGGATAGGGACCCGTATAAGAGCTCGGTTCACAGCTCATCCTGGTATCGCAGCCATTATTACAGCAGCGCATATTCCAAGGATGCAACATCTTATAAAAAGACACCTTCCGCATACTCTATGTATGATGGAGATACGATTCACAACATAGGTAACGGATATTTTGACAGCTATTCCAATTCAGTAAAGCAGGCTAGTATCCGATCCAGACAATCCAGCAGCGGTGGTATCAGTAGCGGTAAATAAAGCAGAAAAGGAGAATAAATTTATGTTAGGAACACTTATTGAAACTTTAGTATATTTTTGTATCGGTCTTGTATTAATGATGGTAGGTTATTGGATTATTGACTTATGTATTCCGGCAGATTTTCCAAAGGAAATCGCAGAAGGAAATAAGGCAGTTGGTTGGGTTTCGGCAGGTATTTATGCAGGCCTTGGATTTATCATCCGTTCAGCTATTGTTTCAAATGAAATCACACAGTCAAGAGGTCTTATATTCGGCATGATGGATACTGTGTTATTTTCAGTTATCGGTATCGGAGCCTTTATCGTAGCTTATTTCCTCGTTGACATTGTGAACAAGAAATTCAACTTCAACAAAGCATTAGAAGAAAGAAATGAAGCAGCAGGAATCATGGTATTTGGTATTTTCATCGGTATTGCATTTCTTGTCAGCGGCGTGATTCAGTAAGGGTAATAGACTAAAGGAACAATTATGAGTAAGAAGTACAGACTTCTGATGCTGACAACCCTGATTATTTCGGGGTGTTCCATGTGTTATGAGCTGATTATCAGTGCGGTAAGCTCATACCTGCTTGGTAACAGTACTCTTCAGTATTCGATTACCATTGGTCTTTACATGGCAGCATTGGGATTTGGATCTTTTATATCCAAGTATTTTAATAAAAATTTATTTCATATTTTTGTCACGATTGAATTAAGTATCGGATTAATCGGAGGAATGAGTTCACTGCTACTGTTTTTGGCAAATATTTACATCTCCAATTATGCAGTGGTAATGTATCTGGAAATCATTATGATCGGTACTCTGGCAGGAGCTGAGATTCCGATTATGACTCGAATCATAGAAGAAGACGAAAACAATTTATCTGTAACTCTTTCTTCTATCTTTAGCTTTGACTATATTGGAGGACTTTTAGGTTCGATTGCCTTTCCTCTTTTATTACTGCCAAAGCTGGGATACTTTGCAACGTCATTTCTGTGCGGACTGCTGAATATAGTGGCAGCGCTTCTGATTTTATGGCGTTTTGGTGACAGAGTCAGCAAGGTATATATTTACCGTATTTTAGCCTCTTTTTTTGCAGGGCTTATGCTGGTAGGTATCGTATATGCGGACAATATTTCCATGGGAATCGAAGGCGGTCTTTACAGAGATCAAATCGTTTTTATGGAACAGACAGAATATCAAAAGATTGTCATGACCAAACACAAGGATGATGTTCGTTTGTATATTGACGGAAACTGTCAGTTTTCCACAGCAGATGAATACAGATATCATGAGGCACTCGTTCATGTGCCTATGAGTAAAGCAGCGAAACATGATAATATATTAATTCTCGGCGGCGGAGATGGTATGGCAGCCAGAGAAGTACTAAAATATGAGGACGTAAAACGAATTGATTTGGTAGATCTGGATAAGGAAATGATTCGTATCTGTTCTACGAGGGAGGATATTTCCGCGATCAATCAGGGAAGCCTGTTATCCGACAAGCTTCATGTTTACAATATGGATGCATACGAGTATTTAGAGGATTGTCAGGAGGATTTTGATTTAATCATCGTAGACCTTCCGGATCCAAACAGTGAAGTGCTCAATAAACTCTATTCCAATATTTTTTACAGGATGTGTTCCAATTGTTTGACAGATGACGGAGTTATGGTGGTACAGTCCACCAGCCCTTATTATGCGACCAAGGCATTCTGGTGTATTGGAAAAACTATTGAAAGTGAAGGCATGTATGTAAAGCCTTATCACCTTCAGGTTCCGGCCTTTGGAGACTGGGGCTTTAATATGGCCAGTAAAAAGGAATTAACTGAGGACGTGTGTTTTGCAGTTGATACGAAATATTTAACTGAGGACAATGCATCGGCGCTTTTTAAGTTTGGCAAAGATGAAATCGCTGAGGACATCGAAATCAACAGATTAACAAAGCCTGTACTGATGGAATATTACAACAGAGCAGTAGAGGATTGGGAATAGGATAAATAAGATTATGAAGTTATATATGAAGCAAAAGGTCTTTTCGTGGAAAGACAAATTTTATATTAAAGATATAAACGGCGAAGACCGTTATTATGTAGAAGGCGAGTTCTTTTCATTTGGGAAAAAACTCCATGTATATGATATGGCGCAGCGTGAGGTTGCTTTTATTCAGCAGCAGCTCCTTACCTTTTTACCAAAATTTTACGTATTTCAAAATGGAGAGGAAAAAGCTTATATCAAAAAGCGTTTTACATTTTTTAAACCAAGCTATGACATTGAAGGACTGGGCTGGAGTGTAGAAGGAAATTTCACTGCACATGATTTTGTGATTTCAGAAGGCGGGAAACAAATCGTAGAAATTCACAAGGCATGGCTTAGCTGGGGTGATAGCTACGAAATCACGGTTGTGGATGGTGTAGACGAGGTGCTGGCATTGGCAGTTGTACTGGCGATTGATGCGGTTATTGCGATGGAGGATTCCTCTGCAGCGGCAAGTGCAACTACTTCATAGAAAATACTTGCATTTTCATATGCGTTATAGTAAAATATTTTTTGGAAAAGAAAGGCAAACTTGTGGAAACATGAGGGCGCAAAACATGAAGTCTAAGTAATAAAGTATTTTATTATATGATGGTTCGGTTGCAATGAATATTCATTGCAACCTTTTTTATTATCTTGATTTTTATCGGGATAAAAGGCGTTATCGAGTTTTTTATTGTGAAAGGGATTATATATAGCACCTTTGGTGCATCATTTATTATTTATTTTCTCGATAACATGGGCTTTGTTCGAGAAACCGGAAGGTTTTGGCTTTCCGGTGATACGAACATATTTGAATACGAAGTCAACTATCAGTATTGGTGGGGTTAGAAGGCACTTATCTATAGATAAGTGCTTTCTTTTCTTTCCTTATTTTATTTTCAAAATCAATATTATTTGATACAATAAATTTGTTAGGCCAAAGTGCCTGAAAAAACAGATAAGGATTATGGGAGGTATAAACATGCAGAAGGTATATGACTTTTTAAAAGACGCAGAAACATATTATTTAGCAACCGTAGAAGGAGATCAGCCAAGAGTTCGTCCTTTTGGAACCATTCTTTTATTTGAAAACAAGCTTTACATTCAGACAGGTAAGGTAAAGGATGTTTCAAAGCAGATTGAAGCAAACGGCAAGGTTGAAATTTGCGCATTCAAGAATGGTGAATGGATCCGAGTTGCAGGAACGTTAGTAGAGGATGACAGAGTAGAAGCCAGACAGGCTATGCTGGATGCATATCCAAATCTTCAGGCTATGTACAAGGCAGATGACGGAAATACCGTAGTATATTGCTTTGAAAGCGCAACTGCTACTATTTCAGCATTTACACATGCACCGGAAGTAATTGAGTTTTAATTTTTGATACAGAAACGAGGAAATACAAATGGCAGTATTTGATTTTAATCAGACCAAAAAGGATGCAGTCAAAGCAGAAAAGACCTATGAACTGGTTTATTCGAATGAAAGATTCTCAGATGCTGAGCATCCGATTATGTTGTTAGAGGATGCGGATAAAATTTTGGTGCATCATTCGGCAGGAATGTTTGAAGCACCGACCAAGGGAACCGCATTTATCTATGACAGAGAGGATGAAAAGACCAATCACAATATCCTAAAGCTGGATGCCAGATTTGAAAATTTAATGAAATGGCTCGGAGATAACCATATCATGGTTCGTCTCTCGGGAAAAAGCACTGACAAGGGATATGCAGTATATAAGATTCTGGAAATCGGAGTAGCCGTCAGAGGTTCCAAACTTTCCGGTGAAAACGGATTTTTGCAGTTTATGATTGAACGTCTTTTGCAAAGTGACGCTCCTTCAAAAGAAATGGTGGATCTGGATGAAATCGAAGATGCAGATGATATGAAGCTTACCAGCATTCAGAGCATTACTGATTATCTGACCTGTGCAGGAAGTACACTTCCTGACAACATCAGACTTTGGGCCAGAAGAAATTTAGCAGTAGCGAAATCAACAGAAGTTACACCGGAGGAAAGACGTCATGCACAAAGAGCGCTTTCCATCATGCTCAATATTCAGTGGAAAAATACACAGTTTGAGCCGATTGATCCGGTAAAGGCCAGACAGATTTTAGATGACGAACTTTACGGACTGGATAATGTAAAGCAGAGAATTATCGAAACGATTATTCAGATTAACCGTACTCATACATTACCGGCTTATGGTATCTTATTGATCGGACCTGCAGGTACCGGTAAGTCTCAGATTGCTTATGCAGTAGCCAAGATTTTAAAGATGTCGTGGACCACTTTGGAAATGAGTTCTATTAATGATCCGGAGCAGCTGACCGGTAGTTCACGTATTTATGCCAATGCAAAACCGGGACTGATTATGGAAGCGTTTGCTAACGCTGAGAGCTCAAATCTTTTGTTTATCATCAACGAGCTGGACAAGGCAGCTTCCGGAAAAGGAAACGGAAATCCGGCAGATGTTCTTTTGACACTCCTTGATAACCTCGGCTTTACAGATAACTATATTGAATGTAACATTCCGACTACCGGAGTGTATCCGATTGCAACGGCCAATGACAAGGCTGCCATCAGTGCACCGCTTATGTCTCGTTTTGCAGTCATTGAACTTCCGGATTATACACTGGAAGAAAAGAGAGTGATCTTTACAAAATTTGCAATGCCAAAGGTATTAAAGAGAATCGGACTCAGAAGTGAAGAAATCGTATTAAAGGATGAAGCACTGGATGAGATTATGGAGCTCTTTAAAGCGACATCAGGTATTCGTGATATTGAACAGGCAGCAGAACATATTGCAGCCAATGCATTATATAGAATTGAAGCAGAGAAGATGACCTGTGTTACTTACGATGCACAGATGATTCGAGAACTTTTAAATTAAGACAGAAGTTCCGGCAAGCCTCTGGCGATACTGAGGCGTGTATATCATAAAATTAGGCGGTAGCATTTGCTACCGCCTTTCTTATGTTCCAAATGATTTCTAAGTCAAAAATTATTTGGTATTTTCTTTCTTTAATTCGTTCATTCTCATAGCACGAACCTTGAGTGGAAGTCCCCATAATGTGATGAAGCCTTCTGCATCATGGTGATCATACATATCACCTGTGGTGAAGCTTGCTAATGATTCGCTGTATAATGAGTATGGAGATGTAGTACCATTCTTGATGATATTTCCTTTGTAAAGACGAAGCTTAACTTCACCTGTTACATACTGCTGTGTTACATCTACGAAAGCTGAGATTGCTTCACGAGTAGGTGTGAACCACTTTCCTTCGTAAACGATGCTGGCAAGTTTGCTTCCCAGGTCTTTTTTAAGAGCGATAGTATCACGGTCGAGAACGAGTTCTTCAAGCTGCTGATGAGCTTCCATTAAAATGGTTCCGCCAGGAGTTTCATAAACGCCACGGCTCTTCATACCAACTACACGGTTTTCTACGATATCTACGATACCGATACCGTGCTTTCCACCGATTTTGTTCAGTTCGCGGATGATATCAGCAACCTTCATCTTTTCTCCGTTTAATGAAACAGGCATACCTTTTTCAAAGTTGATAGTGAGTTCTTCGCCTTCGTCCGGTGCATTTTCAGGTGTTACACCTAAAACCAGCATATGATCATAATTTGGTGCAAGAGCAGGATTTTCAAGCTCAAGACCTTCATGGCTGATGTGCCAGATATTTCTGTCACGGCTGTATGACTGGTCTGTTCCGAATGGAAGGTCAATTCCGTGTGCCTTACAATAATCAATTTCAGCTTCACGAGAATCCATCTGCCATTTGTCATCACGCCAAGGAGCGATAACCTTGATGTCCGGTGCTAAAGCTTTGATACCAAGTTCGAAACGAATCTGGTCATTACCTTTACCTGTTGCACCGTGGCAAATAGCTACAGCGTCTTCTTTACGAGCGATTTCAACTAATTTAGCTGCGATAGTAGGTCTGGCCATTGCAGTACCCATAAGGTATTTGTGTTCGTAAACGGCTCCGGCCTGAACGCAAGGCATAATGTAGTTTTCGCAAAGATCATCTACAACGTCTTCGATGTAAAGCTTTGCAGCACCGGAAACCTGTGCACGTTCTTCAAGTCCGTCTAACTCTTCACCCTGTCCACAGTCGATACAGCAGCAAACAACTTCATAACCGTAAGTTTCCTTTAACCACGGAATAACTGCTGTTGTGTCAAGTCCACCTGAATAAGCTAAAATAACTTTTTCCATGTTTGTTCCTCTTTTCTTATATATATTTAGTTTGATTTGTTAACATCGATATGCAGTTTTCTGCCTATGACTTTTACTATAATAACCTAAGAACCCTGTCTTGACAAGATTTGATTCCCTAAAAATAGCCCTATTTAAGCTCTTTTATGGTGCATATTAGATATTTGGTGATGAAATCATAAATAAATCAACTGACAAAAGTATGAAAGTGATGTTACAGTATAGGAGTGGGTATGTAAATAATCGAGACAAAAGAAAGTGTTAAATAAAATATGAAAAATATACTGATTGTAAATGATGACGGTATTCAGGCAAGCGGTATCATCCGTTTGGCAAAGGCCGCACAAAAATACGGAAAGGTATGGGTCGTAGCACCGGATTCGCAAAGAAGCGGAATGAGCCATAGTATCAACCTTCATGTGGGGATTACTGTATACAAGGCAGATTTCCCTGTAAAGGATGTAGAAGCGTATTCGATTTCCGGAACCCCTGCAGACTGTGTCAGACTCGGAGTGAGAAGCCTGCTTCCTGTAAAGCCGGATCTGGTACTGTCCGGAATCAATTTTGGATACAATGCAGGAACGGATGTTATGTATTCGGGGACGATAGGAGCTGCGATGGAGGGGATTTTTCAGGGAATTCCGTCTATTGCACTGTCAGAAGGGACAAACGACGGATATCTGATTACAGATCAGTACCTGGAGGAGATTTTGGATGAAGTCGTTCCTATGGCAAATAGCTGTGAGCATATCATTAATGTAAATTTCCCGACCTGTAAAACAGAGGAACTAAAGGGTATTTTACGAGACAGATTTGTATCAAAAGGGCTGGTTTTTGATGATCATTATATCGGCACACCTCTGGAGGACGGCGGCATGTCTTATATGGTAGCAGGAGATATGGTAATGCGTTCAGAAGAAGGCTCAGACCTTGATGCACTTTTTTCCAATTATATTTCCATCGGAATCGTGAAAAACTTGTGTTAAATGTTGTGAAACTTGTCTGATTCAAGTATAATAAATAACAGCGGTGCAAAGAAAACGAAAAGAATTTTGTACCGGATGAATCGAATGATGGAAAAAGAAAAGGGAGATTAACACGAATATGGGTTTATTCAGTAAAAAAGGCGATGACCTAAAGGTAGGATTTGCATATGGCGTACAGGACAGCTTTCAGCTCAAAGCCTGTGACGATTTAGTAGTAGTAGGACAGCTTAGCGGTCTGGTAAGAGTTGGTGATGAAGTTTGCATTACCAATTACGGTGATGAAAAAGGTGAGGTTTTTAAAACTGTTGTATTAGGTATAGAAATCGGTTCAGATGCAGCCGAGGAAGCAATGGACGGTTTCGTATCCCTGAGATTAGAGCACGGACAGACCTTTGATATTCGAACAGGAACTGTAGTATATGCAGACGGACAGGATAGAGAAAGCATTCGCGATGCTTATGTAAAGGCACTCGGAGAATATTATATTTCACACGCAAAGATGGAAATCGATCCAATGGATCTTGAAAAAATGACTCTGACAGACTGTCAGGAACTTTGGCGTATGTATGCATGGTATTGTGCGAAAAATACCGGCTTTGATTCAGAAGCAGGCAAGGTAGAATACAATGACAAGACACGTATCTTAAAGAATGCAATGGCGAAAAAGCTTTATGAGCTGGATGAAATCTATTGCTTATACAACAAAAGAACCGGAGAACCACATATGTTCTCTCGTATCTTTGAACAGAAAAAAGGTTTCCTTTGTACACCACCAAACATTTTATTGGTTCCAAAGGTATACAAAGACCTTTATGAAGAACAGTATCCGGCGGATCAGTTCGCTCTTGTAAGAGTAGAAAACGGACCAAAGAGAACCGGTATTTATAACTTTATCGGAACTATGGTTTACTTAAACGGTGCAGACGGTATTTCTATTTTAAGAGAAGAAACTACTTTAGAGCCGGATTTACTGGTGGTTAAGCCGGATTATTCAAAAATGAAGGATGCAGACATCCCGGTTACCAATCCGGAGCTTCAGAAATGGCTGATTTTATTAAATCAGATCGGTGAGCCGCAGGATGAAGACCAGAAGATGATGCATCGTATGTACTTTAGCTTTATGAGTCAGCAGTTATTAAAGGCTAAATTTGTGATTCCGATTAAAATGGACAAGGCTCCAAAGAAATTTGGTGAAAACGGTCGTGTAGAAATCGAAGAAGGTGCAAAGATTGAAATGCCGCTTCTTCCGGGTAAAAACAATGACGGAAGAGAAGCTGTTCGCATTTATACAGACTGGAAGCAGCTCAGAAGCGTATACGGTCAGGAATGGGACGGTATGCTGGAAACCGTTGAGGGTATGATTGATAAGTACGACTGTGCAATCAATGTAAACAAACAGTATGTAACCGGCTGTTACATCAGCAAGGCTATGTTTGATGAAATGAAAGCAAAATTAAAATAATGAAAAGGAATACCTACTGCCGTTTTCGGGGGTAGGTATTTTACTATATATGAAAGTGTCTGGAGTAGAGACTATGCTATGGAATGCGAAAAGTCATGTACTGCATGCAAATGGGGATGAAACAGAATATATTACATTTGGAACCGGAGAGAAAACACTGGTAATCATTCCGGGACTCGGAGATGCTCTGCAAACGGTAAAGGGACATGCGATTCCGTATGCCTATTTATATCAGGCCTTTGCAAAGGAGTATACCGTTTATACCTTTAGCCGCAAGGACAATCTGCCAAAAAACTATTCGACCAGACAAATGGCACGTGATATTTTTGTAAGCTTGAACAAACTGGGAATTAAATCAGCCAAGGTAATCGGTATTTCCATGGGAGGTATGATTGCACAGTACCTGGCGATTGATTACCCGCAGATGGTGGAAAAGCTGGCTTTGGTGGTAACACTTTCCCGTCAAAATGATACGGTTCAAAGTGTGCTTTCTGGCTGGATGGAACTGGCTTTGGAAGATAACTACCATGATTTAATCATGGATACTGCGTTAAAATCCTATACAGAGGATTTTTTGAACAGACACAAAGCAGCGCTGATGATGGCAACTAAAATCGGGAAGCCGCACAGCTTTCAAAGATATGAAACTCTGGCAAATGCCTGCCTTTTGCATGATGCATATGAGGAGCTTGAAAAGATTCAGTGTCCGACCATTGTAGTCGGAGGAGAACTGGATCAAATCGTCAGTCCCGGTGCGTCCCTGGAAATCGCTGAAAAGATACCGGGATGTCAGCTGTATATGTATCCGCAGTATGGGCATGCCCTGTATGAAGAGGCAGAGGATTTTACAGCCAGAATTGATGCGTTTTTTGACGATTCGCCTTTTTCATGAGTCTTTTTTTCTATTTTCATAGGGGCTGAAGTGTTAAGATAAAACCAGTGGATTTGTTGTTTTTGAATACAATAACCAGCAAATGAAAATGTGTGAAAGAAAAATCAACAGAAAAGGAAAAAGGAGAAGGAAAATGGGTAAAATTCGTATGCTGACTGAGTACATGGAAAGACCGATTGGTCTGGATATGGAAAAGCCGCAGTTTAATTTTAACATCGAGGATAACACAGCCGTAGTAAAGGGGTATCAGATTGAGGTAACAGACCGAAGCGGAGTGTGCGTTTGGGATAGCGGACAAATCTGTATGGAGAATGCCTACAAATGCAAATATGAGGGTAAGGAACTTTTAAGCGGAGCGACTTATCAGTGGAAGCTAACTTTGTCACTGGAAAAGGATGGGGCAGTTTATACAGAATGTGACCAGGCCTTTTTTACCACGGGGCTTATGAAAAAGGATAACTGGATCGCGGAGTGGATCGGCGGTATCAAAATTGATCAAAACAGTTATTTATACAGAAAACAGTGGGAAAATACAGGGGAAATCAAACAGGCAGCAGCTTTTGTCGCATCGCCTTGTTATTATGTGCTGACAGTAAATGGGAAAAAAGCAGATGATACGGTTTTAAATAATGTTTTTGCAGATTATGATAAATCTTTATATTACAGGACCTATGATATTACAGAGCTGGTTAGTACACAGAAAAATGCAATCGGTATTATGACAGGACTTGGCTGGCATTCTCTGAGAGAAGCGGAGGATGGTATCGGCTGGGGAGACAGTTTGTTTGCTCTGCAGATTCGTCTGGAATACGAGGACGGAAGAGTCGAGTGGATAAAGAGTGAGACCAAAGACTGGACCTACAGTACGAATGGTCCGATTCAGTACAACAGTATCTATAACGGAGAAATCTATGATGCCAGATGCGAGCTAAGCGGCTGGGATACCTATGGATATGATATTTCGGGATTTTCAGGTGTAGTAGAAAGAGAAGCTCCGCAGGGTGAGCTTTGTTCTCAGATTTTGGAACCGATTCGTATGGTGCGAACGATGCCGATTCAGGAAATTATTGAGGTTGGAGACGGAAGCTACACCCTGGACTTTGGCAAAAACTTTGCCGGCTGGGTAAAAATCCGTATGCAGGGAGAAAGAGGACAGAAGGTCAGTATCAAACCGGCAGAACTTTTAAATGAAGACGGAAGCGTAAATCCAGTCAGTCTGCGAAATGCGCATCCGATGGATACGTATATTTTCAAGGGAGAAGGAATCGAAGAATACGAGCCTAGATTTACGTATCACGGATTTCGATATGCGCAGATTTACGGACTAAAGGAAAAGCCGACGCAGGAGATGTTTACCGGCTGTTTTGTCAGAACGGATGCCTCTCGTATCGGAGATTTTAGCTGCGATCATTCGATTATCAATACCTTTTATGAAATCGTGTGCCAGACAGAGGAAAGTAATATTCACGGCGTACCGACAGATTGTCCGCAAAGAGATGAAAGACTGGGCTGGCTCAATGATATGACAGTTCGTCATGAAGGAGCTATGTACAATTACAAGCTGTATCAGCTTTATAAAAAATGGCTCAGAGATATCAGAGATACCCAGGGAAAAGCAACAGGAGCCGTTACCGATACAGCACCGTTTTTAAGATACGGCTTCAGACCGGCCGATCCTGTCAGTGCATCGTTTTTACTGATGCCATGGAATCTTTATCTTCAGTATGGAGATGACAGTGTCATCCGTGAAAACTATGATGCAAATGCCAGATGGGTAGAATACTTAAAGAGAAATTCAGATGATTTGATTGTGCGTTTTTCTTCGATGGGCGATTGGGCAGCACCGATTGGCGGAACCGATCATAGCAGCACCGGAGGCGGAGCACTTTCTACCATTACACCACAGCTTTTGATGTCGACAGGATATCTGTATTATGACTGTACTTTGATGGAAAAGATGGCCGGGGTACTGGGAAAGACAGAGGATGCAGCGTACTATCAAAATCTGGCACAGCAGGTAAAGGTAGCTTTTCATAAAAAATATTTCAATGAAGAAAAGAAATACTATGCCTCCAATTCACAGGCAGCCAATATCATACCGCTTTATTTTAAAATGGTGGATGAGGAGAATGTAGAAGGTGTACTTGAGAATCTTTGTCAGGATATCATGGAAACCAATCACGGACATTTGACTACCGGAAATTTGTGTACCAGATATGCCATCGAAGTGTTATTTCAGTATGGCAAGGAAGATATCGCATGGCATCTGTTATCGCAGACAGAATATCCGAGCTGGGGCTTTATGATACAAAACGGCGCGACTACGATGTGGGAACGCTGGGAAAAGGTAGACAGTAATGATTTTATGGCAGCTATGGCAGCTATGAACCATCCGATGAACGGCGGAGCAGCAGTGAGCCTGCACAAATATTTAGCAGGTATTTGTGCGGATGAAAAAAAGGCAGGTTTTGAAAATATTATTCTGCGTCCGATTGTACCAAAGGAGGCAAAAAGAGCCTGCGCCAGCATCGAAACCATTCGCGGAAAGGTATCGAGCGGCTGGGAAAAGATGGATGATAAAATCGTGTACAGCTTTAGCATTCCATCCGGAACGACAGCAGATATTTATATAAAGGATGATAGCAAAGAGGGCGGTGAGGAGCATCTTTGCGTAACTGCCGGTGATATATGTATTACGCGAAGTATTGGATAAGCAACCTGAGTAAATTGGGTTTTGTCAGAGAGGAAATGTTATGATATTAGGAATGCAAATGTATGGAGTGCTGGCGAATAAAGGTCAGCTTTCAGATAAAGAAGTTTTTGAAATGATGAAGGAGATGGGGATTAATCGTATTGAGCCTTGTATCAATTTCGATGCAGGATATGATGATTCCAATCCGTCCTTTTGGTCAGTAGCAAAATTTGAATCTCTTTTTCCGGTTATGCAGGAAATGGGATTTGAAGTTTTGAGTGTGTTTGTAATTACAGAATCGGTATTCAAGGCAAAGGAAAGTATGGAAGCATTTGCCAAAAAGTTTGCCGTGCCTTACTTTATTATAAATATGCCGGAGGAATTAACCAAAGAAAGCCTGCAGGAGACAGCCTTTGTATATCGGGATTTGTCTGAGCGTTTGGCAAAGTATGGCTGCAGGCCGCTGATTCACAACGGCAAATTGGATACACAGGTAGAAATAGACGGAAGAACTGCATATGAATATATGGTTGATATTTGTATGGGTATGGTCGGAATGCAGTTTGACACCGGTTGGGGAGCTGCAGGCGGTATTGATCCGATTGCTTTTATTTGGAGAAATGAAGCCAGAATTGAATCTTTGCATTTCAAGGATTTTGTAAATCCGACAGAAGATGCTTCGGATATTTATATCGGAGGAGGAAGCGTTGACAGTGCGATGGCAATGCAGTTTGGCAGAGCCAAGGGAATTTCGTTATTTATCGATCAGGACAGCTATGCCGATTTGAAAGAGGATATGCAAAAGTCTTATGACTATTTGATTAAAATAGCAGAGTAACAAAGGGTGAGCGTGTGTAAAATGAAGGTATTGAATTTTGGTTCCATGAATTTGGATTATGTATATCAGGTGGATCATTTTGTATTGCCGGGAGAAACCATCAGTGCCGGGGAGCAAAAGGTGGTATGCGGAGGGAAAGGACTGAATCAGTCAGTTGCCCTGTCTCATGCAGGCGCCTGCGTGTATCATGCAGGCTGTATCGGAACCGGAGGACAGGTCCTAAAGGATATGCTGCAAGCAGAAAATGTACATACGGATTATATAGTAAATCAGGATGTGATTCAGGGAAATGCGGTTATCCAGGTCAATCCGTCAGGGGAAAACTGCATTCTGCTGTTTGGCGGATCGAATCAGTGCATTACGGATACGCAAATAGAGGAAACGCTTTCTCATTTTGAAGCCGGTGATTATCTATTGCTTCAAAATGAAATCAATGAGATTTCGCGTATCGTGGAAAAGGCTTATGAAAAGGATATGGTAATTGTATTAAATCCATCTCCGTTTGATGAAAAAATTTCAAGTATTGACTTATCTAAAATCAGCTGGCTTCTCATCAATGAAGTAGAGGCAGCGCAGCTTCTTCAAATGCATCTGAAAAAGGAAGGTTCGAAAACGGACGCCGCTGTTTCTGATTTGATTGCCGGGATTACAGAGACTCCTTCTTTAGTATGGGATGCGCTTCATGAAAATTACCCTGAGCTTTCAGTCGTCATTACCCTGGGAGCAAAGGGGAGTGTTTTGTTTAGCGGCGATGAGGTTATCCATCAGCCGGCCTTTCCGGTCGAAGCAGTGGATACTACGGCAGCAGGAGATACCTTTACAGGATTTTTTGTAGACAGTCTCATGGCAGGCAGGAAACTTTCCGAATGCATGGAAAGAGCTTCGATTGCTTCTTCCATCAGTGTTACCAGATTTGGAGCTGCTCCATCTGTCCCGAGCAATCATGAAGTTTTTATGAGAGAAAAGCAGGAACTGACTAGATAAAATATTAAAGATTGCTTATTTTACAAAGGTGTTGTAAAATAGATGGCGGCAAATTAGCCTATTTACAGGTTTTATAGATTTGAGGAGGATTTATCAGTGAGACACGAATTTAAGAAAATCGAGCCAAAGTGGCAAGCCAAATGGGAACAGGCTAAGATTTTTGAAGCACAGGATTTTTCAGATAAGCCTAAATTTTACGGATTGGTAGAATTTCCGTATCCATCAGGAGCAGGTATGCACGTAGGTCATATCAAGGCTTATTCAAGTATTGAAGTAGTATCAAGAAAGAGAAGAATGCAGGGATACAATGTATTATTCCCAATCGGATTTGACGCATTTGGACTTCCTACTGAAAACTATGCAATCAAAACCAATACTCATCCAAGACAGATTACAGATACTAACATCGAGCGTTTTTCTAATCAGCTCAAAAAGGTTGGTTTCTCTTTTGACTGGACCAGAGTGATTGATACAACAGATGAAAACTATTATAAATGGACTCAGTGGATTTTCCTTAAAATGTTTGAACAGGGGCTGGTATTCAGAGATACAGCACTGGTTAACTACTGTCCTTCTTGTAAGGTAGTACTTTCAAACGAAGACAGTCAGGGCGGTAAGTGTGATATCTGTCACAGTGAGGTTGTACAGAAATCCAAGACTGTTTGGTATTTAAGAATTACTGAATATGCAGATAAGCTTCTTTACGGATTGGCTGATGTAGATTATCCGGGTAATGTAAAGCAGCAGCAGGAAAACTGGATTGGTCGTTCACAGGGTGCTTTTGTTAATTTCAGCGTAGACGGAATTGACGAAAAACTCAAAATTTATACTACCAGACCGGATACTTTATTCGGTGTTACCTTCATGGTAATTGCTCCGGAGCATCCATTAATCGATCAGTATGCAGATCGTATTTCAAACATGGATGACATCATTGCTTATCGTCAGGAATGTACGAAAAAGACTGAGTTTGAAAGAACACAGCTCGTAAAAGATAAAACAGGTGTTAAGATTGCAGGTCTTGAAGCAATCAACCCAATGAACGGCAAAAAGATTCCGATCTTTATTGCTGACTATGTAATGATGGGATACGGTACCGGTGCTATCATGGCTGTACCTGCTCATGACCAGAGAGACTATGACTTCGCCAAGAAGTTTGGTATTGATATTATTCAGGTAATTAAGGGTGGAGACATTGAAACAGAAGCCTATACAGGTGATGGCGAAATGATCAACTCTGAATTCTTAAACGGCTTTACCAACAAGAAAGATTCTATCGCTCGTATGGTAGAAGAAATTGCCAAGATGGGTGTTGGAGAAGCTGGTGTTCAGTACAAGATGAAAGACTGGGCATTCAACCGTCAGAGATATTGGGGTGAACCAATTCCGCTGATTCATTGTCCAAATTGTGGTATTGTGGCAGTTCCTTATGAAGAACTTCCTCTGAAGCTTCCTACCATTCAGAACTTTGAACCGGGTCAGGACGGCGAATCACCACTGGCAGGTGTAGAAGAATACGTAAATTGCACATGTCCAAAGTGTAAGGCTGCTGCAAAGAGAGAAACAGATACCATGCCACAGTGGGCTGGATCTTCTTGGTATTTCCTCAGATACATCGATCCAAACAATGATAAAGAACTTGCCAGCATGGATAAGCTGAACTACTGGATGCCGGTTGACTGGTATAACGGTGGTATGGAACATGTTACCAGACATATGATTTATTCTCGTTTCTGGCATCATTTCCTTTATGATCAGGGAGCAGTTAATACTGCAGAACCTTATGCAAAACGTTCTATTCAGGGACTTATCCTGGGACCTGACGGAGAAAAGATGAGTAAATCAAAGGGTAACGTAGTAGACCCTCTGGATATCGTTGAAGAATACGGTGCAGATACTCTGAGAACTTATGTATTATTCATGGGTGATTACGGCGCAGCTGCTCCATGGAATGACAGCTCAGTAAAGGGATGTAAGCGTTTCCTGGAAAGAGTATCAGGCCTTAACGACATTTTAAATGATCAGGATGTAACAAAAGAATTGGAAACTGCTTTCCACAAGGCAATCAAGAAGGTTTCTAATGATATTGAAGATACCAAGTTTAATACAGCAATCGCTACATTGATGGGATTGTTAAATGACATCTATGCTCATGGCAGTCTGTCAAAGAAGGAACTTGAAATCTTTATCAAGCTTTTATCTCCATTTGCGCCTCATCTTACAGAGGAAATTTGGGAGTCGCTTGGAAATGAAGGTTTCCTTTCATTAGCAGCTTGGCCAGAATATGATGAAGCAAAGACTGTTGAAGATGAAATTGAAATAGCAGTTCAGATTAATGGTAAAACTCGTGAAGTAATCAAGATTTCTAAAGATGCTTCAAAAGAAGATGCTATAGAAAAAGGTAAAGAAGCTTCTGCTAAATGGATTGATGGAAAGTCAATTGTTAAGGAAATTTATG
>JAZUKG010000209.1:0-42792 GCA_045643145.1 Lachnospiraceae bacterium
CTTTTCTCAGGAAGTATTTTGGATAACCTCAGATGGGGAGATGAAAATGCGACCCTGGAGGATTGTCAGCATGCCTGCAAACTGGCCTGCGCAGATGAATTTATTGATTCCTTCCCGGAGGGATATGAGACCAGAATTGAGCAGGGAGGAAGTAATTTATCCGGTGGACAAAGACAGAGACTTTGTATAGCCAGAGCACTTCTTAAAAAACCGAAAATTCTGATTTTGGACGATAGTACCAGCGCAGTTGATACCGCAACAGATGCAAAAATCAGAAAGGCATTTTTAGAGGAAATTCCAAATACAACAAAGCTTATCATCGCGCAGAGAATTTCATCTGTCATGGATGCAGATCGTATTTTAGTATTAGAAGACGGTAAAGTAGATGCCTTTGATACACACGAAAATCTCCTGAAGAATAATGAGATTTACCGTGATATTTATGAATCCCAGACCAAGGGAAATGCGGATTTTGATGAAAAGGTGGGTGATTAATCATGGCAGAAAAAGTAAAAGAAATAAAACCGATGGGGCCGAAAGGTCGTATGAGAGGACCCATGCCTATGATTGAAAACCCGGGTAAGGTTTTTAAGCGTATCATGGGTTATGTCTGTGATCAGTATCTTCTTCAGATTATACTGGTGGCGATTTGTATTGTAGTTTCCGTGCTTTGTAATGTTCGCGGAACCTGGTTTATGCAGTCCTTGATTGATGACTATATCTCGCCGCTGCTTTTAGCAGATCAAAAGGATTTTTCCGGATTGTTATCTGCGATTATTCAGGTGGCAATTGTGTACGCGGTCGGTATTGTGGCAGCCTTTGCGCAGCAGCGTATCATGATTTATGTTTCGCAGGGGACTCTGAAGAGATTCCGTGATGAAATCTTTTCTCATATGGAAAAACTGCCGATTCGCTATTTTGATACCCATGCACATGGCGATATTATGTCTCTGTATACCAATGATACAGATACTATGAGACAGATGATTTCTCAGAGTTTGCCGCAGTTTTTAAATTCAGCGATTACGATTGTCAGTGTATTTGCGATGATGCTGATTTTAAGTGTTCCGCTTACCGTATTAACTATTGTAATGGTTGTTATTATGATGAATGTGACCAAAAGAGTCGCTGCTTCTTCCGGTAAATACTTTGTGGCACAGCAAAAGGATCTGGGAAAAGTAAACGGATATATTGAAGAAATGATGGAAGGCCAGAAAGTGGTAAAGGTATTCTGCCATGAGGAAAAGACCATGGAGGAATTCAAGACCTTGAATGACCAGCTTTATAACAGTGCTTTTAATGCCAATCGTTTTGCCAATCTTTTAGGACCTATCAATGCACAGCTGGGAAATGTGAGCTATGTTATGTGTGCGGTCTTTGGCGGTATTTTGGCTTTAAACGGGTTTGGCGGATTTACTTTGGGAAAACTTGCCAGCTTTTTGACTTACAACAAGAGTTTTTATATGCCAATCAGTCAGATCAGTCAGCAGCTCAACTCTGTTGTTATGGCATTGGCCGGCGGACAGCGTATTTTTGAGCTTTTTGATGAAACTCCGGAAGAGGATGAGGGCTATGTCACTTTAGTCCATGCTAAAATGGAAAACGGCCAGCTCACAGAAACACAGGAAAAGAATACCGGTCTTTGGGCTTGGAAGCATACTCACAAGGAAACCGGAATTACAGAATACAAGCCGGTTACCGGAGATGTGGTTTTTGATGATGTGGACTTTGGATATGTACCGGAAAAGACAGTTCTGCACAATGTAGATCTGTTTGCAACTCCGGGACAAAAAATCGCTTTTGTCGGTTCCACCGGTGCAGGTAAAACTACGATTACCAACCTGATCAATCGTTTCTATGATATTCAGGACGGCAAGATTCGTTATGACGGAATCAATATCAACAAGATTAAAAAAGCTGACCTTCGCCATTCGCTCGGAATGGTACTTCAGGATACACATCTGTTCTCCGGAACGGTTATGGAAAATATCAGATACGGAAAACTGGATGCGACGGATGAAGAGGTTATCGCAGCTGCAAAGCTCGCCAATGCAGACGGATTTATTCGTCATCTGGAAAAAGGATATGATACCTATTTATCCGGTGACGGGGCATCCCTTAGTCAGGGACAGAGACAGCTTTTGGCGATTGCCAGAGCCGCAGTAGCCAATCCTCCGGTTCTGATTCTGGATGAAGCTACCAGCTCTATTGATACCAGAACCGAACGTATCGTTCAGGATGGTATGGATAAACTGATGAAGGGCAGAACCACCTTTGTCATTGCCCACAGACTTTCGACGGTTCGAAACAGTGACTGTATTTTGGTATTGGAAAAGGGTCATGTCATTGAGCGTGGTAATCATGATGCGCTCATGGAAGAAAAGGGCAGATACTATCAGCTTTATACAGGAAATCAGGTTAGCTAGTGCTCGCCGAAATGTGATATCTGCAGGATTTCGCAAACTGAAATTCTGCAGATTATTTTTTACGATTAATAGTTTGCACATTCAGAAAGGGATTTCATGCAACTTACAAAGGATTTATTGGATAGACTCAGAGAAAGAATGGTTTCGGATTTTTATTCTATGAAAAAAAGTCCGAAGCTTCATACTGCCAGACAGGCTGAGGGAAGATACCGTAATTTAAGAACAGCCCTTCAGGTCGCTATGGACAAGGGAAAGCCTTTGCCGGGACTGCTGAAAAAGGATTGCGGGTATCTTTTGAAATTTTATAGCGCAGCCAGCGATTTGGAAACCGCAAAAATAGAAAAAGTCAGCTACGATAAACGAGCTGCTATGTGGTATACGCGTACTCAGAAGATGATGGATGATATCATCGGGCTGGATATGGGTTTTGTATTAAGATGTAATGCATCCGGCAAGTTTGCCCGGTATTTATTAGAGATTAATACAAATCTGGCAGCACATGGTATTAAAAATATATATCAGGATTTTGCCATCAGAGAAGGTAAAAAATTAAAGCAGACCATTTTGTCCATGGTGCAGACAGATGCGGAAATGGAATATAGGGAAGCTCTGGAAATGGAGAGAAATTTTATTCTCCATATAGGCGGAACAAACAGCGGAAAAACGTATCAGTCGATCCAGAGACTGATGCAGGCAGAGCGCGGTGTATATGCCGGACCGTTGAGACTGTTGGCACTGGAGATATATGACAGGCTTACAGAAGCAAACATTCCGTGTTCCATGCTGACCGGTGAAGAACAAATGATTCATCCGGAGCAAAGAGTGGCATCCTGTACGGTGGAGATGGTGAATTTAAATGAGCATTATGACATTGTTGTCATCGATGAAGCACAGATGATCTCGGATCCGTTCAGAGGACATGTCTGGTCCAGACTGATTATGGGTGTAAAGGCAAAAGAGATTCATGTTTGCCTGGCGCCGGAGGCAGAAAAGATTATCTGTACGATTTTGCAAAATTGTGAATGCAGCTATGAAATCGTCAGACATGAGAGAAATACGGAGCTGGTTTTTGAAGACGAACCGTTTGATATCGAAAAAGATGTTATGGATGGAGATGCACTGGTTCTTTTTTCCAAAAAAGCAGTACTGGATGTGGCTGCCAGACTGGAAATGATGAATATAGATGTCAGTGTTATTTACGGTAGTCTCCCTCCGCAGATTCGAAAAAAGCAGTTTGAACTTTTCCTGACAGGTCAGACCAAGGTAGTAGTCGCTACCGATGCAATCGGTCTGGGTGTGAATCTGCCGATTCGCAGAATTGTATTTATGGAAAATGCAAAATATGACGGTGTTTCCAAAAGATACTTAAATGAATTTGAAGTCAGACAGATTGCCGGCAGAGCCGGAAGACGAGGAATGTATGACATTGGATATGTGACAGCGACTTCCCAGGCTGCTCTGTCTCATCTCAAGGAATCTTATCATATGAAACATTCGGTTGATTTTGCCAGAATCGGATTTCCGCAGATTCTTTTGGATATTGATCAGCCGATAGATTCCATACTCAAAGAATGGTATGCCATCAAACCGACTATGGATGTATATCGAAAGATTGATGTCAGTGATTTGATTACCAAGTATCAGGCACTTTTGCCAATCAGAGAACAGATTGTAGATTTTGAAAATAAGCAGACATTGTTTTCGCTGATTTCCTGTGATGTGGATATTAAAAATCCGCAGTGTATGGAACTTTGGAAAGAATACTGTACGACTTACACCTCTGCCCCTGTGGTAGAGTTTCCGGATTGGAACTCTGTGTTTGGACAAAATGGACTGGAAAGAGCCGAAACTTATTACAAGATGCTCGATTTGTATCATCTGTTTTCTCTCAGAATGGGCAAGAACCTGGATGAAGCAAGGCTTCGCAAGGAGAGAATTGAAACGGAAGAAACTATTTTGGCCGAGCTTCGAAAAAATAAACGAAGTTATTTAAAAAGATGCAGATATTGCAGAAAGATTCTACCGCTGCAAAGTCCGTATACCTTGTGCGAACGCTGCTATGCATTTTATTAAAATACTTGCAAGGCCAATGCGAAAGATGTAAACTTAAATTTGGGGTATTGTCTCATATTAAGATATTTATATAGAAGAAAATTGAGACAATAAAAAGAAAAAATATCGTTTGAAAATATGTGACAAAAGAAAGGAGACAAAGACTATGGATATTCCGGATGATAGTAAGAAATATCATACAGCGCTGTTAGAGCTTTTTGAAAAATTGTATCGTGTGAAGCCACATATAGAAGATTTTTCAGCCTGCATTTCGGAAGCAATCAAGCCTATTTGTTCCCTTGTATCAATAGCGAGAGTAGAAGTAAAATTAGCTGCACCGATTAATGCCATTGCTCCGGTGGGAGAACAGTACGAACGTGTTTCTTATTCAGGACAGGCGGCTAATCTTGAGGGCGTTTATACAGTGGAAAGTCAAACCGATGAAGGAGGAAAAGTGACATTCTTCTTTTATCCTGAGTTTGGACATACTTTTACTGAGGGCGAAAAAGAGGTTATCAATTTATTAGAAAAGATTCTGTATATTTACAGCGGAAGAGCCAGAATGGGTGATATGCTGACTCAGACTCTGGAAACCGATCTGATGACAGGTGTGGCAAATTCATCGTATTTTATTAAATACATTCTCAAAATGATTGAGTTGCATCAGATTGGTAATTTTGCAGCGCTTTATTATAATTTAAAGAACTTTAAGCATGTAAATAAGATTGTACCTTATCGAAGCGGAGATTTAGTTATGCGCCAGTATGCGCAGTTTGCAAAAAGCATTCTCATTGAGGATGAACTTTTGGCCAGACTCGGCGGAGATAACTATATTGCGCTGGTAAAGAAAGAGCGCGTGGAAACTGTAATTGAAGAACTTCAAAATATCCGTGTGAATGTGGAAACTACAGCCGGTCAGCAGGTTGAGCTTCCGATTCAAATCAGGGCAGGAGTTTATATGATTCCTGACTCGGCACAGCACCAGGGGGATATCATGCTTCCGGTTGCTTTGGCTTATCAGGCTGTCAGACAGATGGGAAGTGTCAATGTATTGTATTATACACCTGAGATTTCTCAGAGAATTCTGCATGATCAGCAGGTAGTTTCTTCTTTTACACAGGCACTTTTGGATGGTGAATTTGTAGCATACCTTCAGCCAAAGGTGAATTTGATGACAGGCAAAATTGTTGGTGCAGAAGCTCTGGCCAGATGGAATCACCGGGGTGAATTTTTGACACCGGACAGCTTTATTCCTGCACTGGAAAGAGATGGCGTCATTTGTGAACTGGATTTTGAAATTTTAAGACAGGTTTGCGAACTGATTGCTTCCTGGGAAAACAAAGGATTTACACCATTCCCGATTTCTATCAACATGTCCAGATGGCATTTGAACAATCCGGATTTAGTTCAGAGAATTGACAGTATTGTCAAGAAATATAAAGTCAATCCGAATCTGATTGAGATTGAGCTGACAGAGACAGCCAACTATGAAGAATATCAGATTATGGTAGAAGTATTTTTGAAGATGCAGGAATTGGGATATCATACCTCTATCGATGATTTCGGAACAGGCTATTCTTCACTGACACTACTGAAAAAACTGGATGTTGATATTTTGAAATTAGATCGAAGCTTTTTATGGGAGCTTCAGGAGGAAAAAGATACTACAAAAGAACGAATATTGATTAAGAATATCATTCGTATGGCAAATGAGCTGGGACTTACTGTTTTAGCAGAAGGTGTCGAGACAACAAGTCAGAGAGACTTTCTGATTGAATCAGGCTGTAATTTGGCTCAGGGCTTTTTATATGCAAAGCCTATGCGCAAGGAGGAGTTTGAAAAGCGTGTCTTTGCCTAACGAATGGGAAAGAGGTGCTTATGCGCAGCATATACAAGACTGACAACGGTATTTTGTCAGAGCTCAAGGATTATGAACAGGATGTATGGGTGAATCTGGTTGCTCCTGACATGAACGAGATTATAGAGACCGCAAAAGAGTACAGCATTGATGTGGACGATATGAAGGCCGCACTCGATGATGAGGAAAGTTCCCGTGTGCAGTTAGAAGACGGTTATACCCTGATCCTTGTGGATATTCCTTCAGCTGAGGTTCGTAACCATCAAAATGCATATACGACTATTCCGCTGGGTATTATATTGGTAAAGCATGCCATTATTACGGTCTGCGGACAGGAGACTCCGATCTTAACTCATTTTTCCAACAATTTGATGCGAGGCTTCTCGACAAAGAAAAAAATGAGATTTGTTTATCAGATTTTACTTCGTACGACTTATCTTTATCAGGCATATCTTCGAGTTATTGATAAACGCAGAAGTGAAATCGAGCAACGTGTCAGTACTGATGATACGCAGGATAGCGATTTGATTCATCTTCATGAATTGGAGTCAAACCTAGTCTACTTTGCTACCTCATTAAGTGCAAACAGACTGGTTATGGAACGTCTGACCAGATATGAAAGAATCAAACAGTATCCGGAGGATAAAGAATTATTGGAAGATGTCATTATCGAAAACAAGCAGGCGATCGAAATGACAAATATTTACAAGGACATTATTCACGGTGCCAGAGATTTGGTATCTACTATTATTAATAACAGACTGAATGATGTGATGAAATTTCTTACATCCATTACTTTGGTTATGGCGATTCCGACTATCATATCCGGAATCTACGGAATGAATGTCAGCGGCAGATGGATGCCGTTATCTGAAACACCATACGGCTTTTATATCATCAATGTGTTAATTGTCGTTTTGTGTATTCTGGTTTATGTTATTTTAAAAAGGAAAAAGCTTTTATAATGGAAAAAGAAAAAACGAATGCGTCAGCAAAATCAATCAATTGGATTATGATAGCTTGCATGCTTTCCTTAATTGTCATGCTTATGACCGTTGTGGGAAGCATGTTTTATTTTCAGCAAAAAATGAAAGAGGGTCAGAGCTTAATCAGCTCCTCGGAGTATCGAAACTTTGATTCCTACTATGTACTCATTACTGAAAATCAAAACAGTTCTTTTTGGCAGAATGTATATTTGGGAGCCAAAGAAGAGGCGGCGAAAAATGGTGCTTATGTTGAATTGCTGGGCGAAAATCTAAATGATAAATATGATAAGTTTCAGCTTATGCAAATCGCGATTGATTCCAAAGTCGACGGTATTATTGTAGAAGCCTCAGAAGAGGTGCGAATGACTCAGCTCATTACCAAGGCAGAGCGAAAAGGGATACCGGTCATTACCGTTTTGTCAGACAATACCAATGGCGGAAGACAGAGCTTTGTCGGCATCAGTCTTTATAACCTGGGCAGAGAATACGGCAAACAGGTAAGTCAGATTATGACAGAAAAGAAACTGCTGGAGAGAGAAGAACCGACCGAGGTATTGGTATTATTAAGTGATGATAATAATATCAGCGGTCAGACTACCATTCTGACGACGATTCGGGAAATTATCAGGTCGGAACTGAAGGAAGATATTAATATCGTACAAAAAGAAAACTCGGATGATAAAACCGAAGAAGATGCTCAGGTTTATATAGAAACCACAACGATATCTGACAAATCTGCCTTTAGTGCAGAGGAAACCATTCGCGACATTTTTATTTCCGGAGAGAAGCTTCCGGATGTCATTATATGTTTGAATGAACAGCATACCACCTGTGCGTATCAGGCAGTTATTGACCACAACAAGGTAGGCGAGATTGAAGTCTTGGGATATTATGAATCAGATACTATTTTTAGTGCGATTCAAAAGGGAATTATCAGAGCAACCGTCATCGTGGATACCAATCAGATGGGCCAGTACTGTGTCAGTGCTCTGGATGAGTTCAGACAAAGCGGTTATGTCAGTGATTATTTTTCAGTAGATACTTCACTTTTAGATGCAAATAACATTCAGGGGACTCGAGGTAGTGTCAAGTAAACCATAAAGATGAAAAGGTACCGGGAATGAACAGAATTATAGAAAAATATCAAAATGCATCCATACGTATTAAGCTGATGATGCTTTATGTGGCGACCATCATTTTGATCCTGATGGTGAATCTGTATATGTATTATAATATTGACCGTATGTCTTTAAGACTTGATGATATTTATCGAAGCAATGTCGGACTGAATGAGATGCTCGACTCTCTAAACGGTGTGCAAACCTCTATGGAGGAATACTTAAATACCAAAACGACAGATGCAATCGAAGCCTACTTTGCATATGAGCAGGAATACAATCAGAAAATTATGCAGCTGGATGCAAATACCACCAACAATAACATCAAACTGATGGAGCGTAATATTCGAAATATGTCCGAAAATTACCTGGAGCTAACGGATACAACCATCGAAGCAAAGCGTGGACGAAATGTAGAAAAATACAAGGGCTACTATGAACAGGCCTCTGAAACCTACAAATATCTTTGCAGTTATATTAACAGTTTAAATAATGAACAGTTTAGAAACAATACAGGAAGCTATCAGGCGTTGTCCAAGTCTTTGCATTCTCTGGAAATTGTCAGTGTCATGATTTTTATTATGGTAGCTGTTTTTACTATATTATTGATCTTTTTGGTAACGCGAAGTATTACAGAGCCGCTTCAGCAGCTCTCCAGTGCTGCTGACCAGGTTGCCAGCGGACAGCTTTTCCAGGTTGATGTCGTAAAGGTTCAGAATATGGATGAGATCGGCGTCGTTACGGTGGCTTTTAATCAGATGCTTGTCAGTATCAGAAATTATATTGACCGTATACGAGAGGGTATGGAAAAGGAACGTCTCATGCAGGAGCGAGAACTCCGTATGGAGACAAACCTCAAGGATGCACAGCTTAAATATCTTCAGGCACAGATCAATCCGCACTTTTTGTTCAATACCTTAAATGCGGGTGCACAGCTTGCCATGATGGAGGAAGCAGATAAAACCTATGATTACATTCAGAATGTAGCAGACTTTTTCCGCTACAATATCAAGAAGGATAATGATGTGGTCAGCCTTGAAGATGAAATCCATCTGGTGGACAATTATATCTACATTTTAAATGTACGTTTTTCCGGAGATATTCATTTTCACAAGGAAGTGGATGAAAATCTTTTACGCGTAAAAATTCCAAGTATGATTTTGCAGCCGATTGTAGAAAACAGTGTCAATTACGGTATTCGAAATATAGACTGGGAAGGTCATATTTACTTAAAGGTATATGAGGATAATCAGTGTGTCTGCATTTCTGTAACAGATAACGGAATCGGAATCGAAGCAGAAAAGATTGAACAGATATTGAATACGAATATAGATATTTCCAACCAGGCAGATGATTCAAACGGAGTCGGACTTCATAATGTTATGGAAAGACTTAATCTGTTCTTTAAGGGTGAAAATAAATTTGAGATTGAAAGCAAAGGACAAAATAAAGGAACCACTGTTTGCATTAAGGTGCCGTATGCACAGGGTAAAACAACAGTGATTTCGTAAAACTTGTTCTGATAAAGAAAGGGAAAATGCATGTATAAAATTATGCTTGCCGATGATGAGGGAATTGTAATTGATTCTCTCAAGTTTATACTGGAAAAAGAGTTTAAGGATCAGTGTGAGGTGCAGTCTGCCAAAACCGGAAGAAGTGTTATTGAGCTGGCTGAAAATTTCAGACCGGATATTGCAATCATGGATATTCAGATGCCGGGTATTAATGGTATTGAAGCCATGAGAGAAATCAAGAGAACAAACAGTCACACAATCTTTATTGTCATGTCGGCGTATGACAAATTTGATTATGCAAAGGAAGCCATCAATCTCGGTGTTTTGGAATATTTGAATAAACCGATGGACAGAGTAAAGATTGTAGAAGTTGTCCGAAAAGCCATGAACCTGATTGACAAGGAAAGAGAAAAACGTTCTCAGGATCTGATCATCAGAGAAAAAATGGAAACGGTCGTACCGGTGATTGAAAATGGTCTCGTTTACAATATTTTATTTAGAGAATTCTTTGAAGAAGACATCGAAAACTTCAAACAGCTTTTGGGGCTGAATATGGATTATGGTTATATGATGGCTTTGGTTTTTGGTCAGGACCAGGACGGAAATCATATGACCAATGCTGTCGGCAGTAGTGTCAGAGTACAAAGCCTGCAGCGTGAGGTCAGAGAGGTAGTAAAAAGTTACTTCCCGGCAATTGTCGGAAGTGTTATGGCAAACAAGATTGCGATTTTCATCCCGACCGATCATCAAAAGTTTGAATACAATGAACGTATTGAGCTGATTGACAAGGCCAGGGAGATGGTTCGAAAATTAAAATCCAGACTGGATATTGCTTTTCGTGCCGGCTTTGGTTCTATTCGCAGTCTGAGTGAAGCCATGGAATCTTATAATGAAGCTTTGGACAGTCTGACATCAACTACCGGAACCGTTGCACATGTGGATGACCTTCCGATTGGATGTGACTATGAAGATAATTATCCGATTGATACGGAAAGAGCTATTTTTGACAAGGTTTCCAAGGGAGATATCTCCGGTGCCAAAAATCAGGCAGAACAGTTCTTTGAGTGGATGACAGATAATTATTCGGACAGCGAAACGGATATCAAATTAAAGGTTTTGGAATTTGTTTTATGGGCAGAGCATCTGGCATATGAAAACAGTGGAAAGATGTATCACTTTAAATCCAGACATGATTATTTGCCGGATCTAATGGCTATGAATGATTATGATACCTTAAAGCAGTGGTTTGCGGACAAAATTTCCCAGGCCTGCAGAAACATCAATACTCGTAAGGAAAGTCAGACCAGCAGTGTGGTTGATGTGGCAAAGGAATATATTGATACCCATTATCAGAATGAAATTTCTTTGGATGATGTTTCCAGAGAGGTGGACATCAGCCCATATTATTTCAGTAAAATCTTCAAGGATGAAACCGGAGAGAACTTTATTGAATATTTAACTGCGATTCGTATTGCCAAGGCCAAAGAACTTTTGCTCAGATCAGAATATAGTATGAAGGAAATCTGCAGTATGGTCGGCTATTCCGATCCAAACTATTTCAGTCGTACCTTTAAAAAGAATGTAGGAGTCACTCCTACTGAATTCAAGGAGGGTAAAGAATGAAAAGAGTAATCAGATTTTTTCTGGTGCTGATGTTGGCCGGCTGTCTGGCAGGATGCGCTGCGCAGCCAAAGGTAAGTACGGAAACCAATGAGGAATCACAGGAAGGCATTCAGATAGGAATGAGCTTTGACTCCTTTATTATTGAAAGATGGCAAAAGGACCGAGATGTATTCGTGGCAACTGCCAAGGAATATGGTGCAACTGTGAATGTGCAAAATGCCAACGGAGATGTTGAAACTCAAATTTCACAGATCGAATATTTAATAAGTAAGGAAATAGATGTTTTGGTGGTGGTTTGTATCGACAGCGAGAGCCTGTCGGATGTGATAGACAAAGCCAAAGAAAAAGGAATCAAGGTAATTGCTTATGACCGTCTGATTATGAATACAGATATAGACCTATACATTTCCTTTGACAATGAAATGGTAGGACAGCTTATGGCCAAGGGACTTCTTAACTGTCCGCTGGAAAAGAAAAAGGTTCTCATGCTGACAGGACCGACAGCAGACCACAATGTATCACTGGTTGAAAAAGGGTTCCGTTCTGAAATTGAGAAAAAGGGTGTCAGTATTGTGGATGTGATGTATGCAGATGCCTGGAAGCCGGAGCTGGCAGCAGATTATATCTATGAGCATCCGGATATGCTGGAACAGGTGGATGCCATTATGTGCGGCAATGACAGTATTGCCACGACTACGATTCGAACCCTGGCAGAAAAAAGACTGGCCGGAAAACTATTTGTAGTGGGACAGGATGCAGAGCTTGAGGCGTGTCAGAGAATTGTAGAAGGGACGCAGGTCATGACGGTTTATAAACCGGTAGAAAGACTGGCTCAGGTGGCAGCAGACTGCGCCTGTCAGTTAGCACAAGGGCAGGAAATCAGTATTACTTTAGAACAGGGCAAGCTGGGAACGATTGATAACGGCAAGACGGATGTAAAGAGTTTTCTTTTAGAGCCGATTGCAGTTACCAAGGACAATATGGAAAACGAAATTATTAACAGCGGCTTCCATATGAGAGAGGATGTCTACCTAAATATGCCAAATCGATAAACGAATTACACATTTATAGCATTATTTTGCATAAAAGTGCTGGTACATTTACGAAAATGTGCTAGCACTTCTTTTTTTTTATAAAATGCTACTTAAAAATTCGTAAAAAATCACAGATAATCGCAAACAATTACTATTTTTTCTATGTTATATTCTCATTGTAGCAAAGAACTTGTTATAAAAAACAACATATAACTTTATAGGGAGGATTTCAGAAATGAAAAGAAAATTACTTAGTACAGTACTTAGCGTATCAATGGTTGCTTCTTTATTAGTAGGATGTGGAAGCACAGCAGCTACAGACTCAGGTTCTTCAGCAGGCGCTTCTTCAGGAGCAGCAGCTAGCGGAACAGTTGGTGTAGCAATGCCTACTAAAGACTTACAGAGATGGAACCAGGATGGTTCAAACATGAAAGCTGAATTGGAAGCAGCTGGTTACAAGGTTGACCTTCAGTACGCTTCAAATGATATCCAGACACAGGTATCACAGATTGAAAACATGATTTCTTCAGGTGTAGATGCACTCGTTATTGCTTCTATCGACGGAGATTCTCTTGGAACAGTTTTAGCTCAGGCTAAAGAAGCTAAGATTCCTGTAATCGCTTATGACCGTTTGATCATGAACTCAGATGCAGTTTCTTACTATGCAACATTCGATAACTACATGGTAGGTACAAAGCAGGGTGAATTCCTTCGTGACAAACTTGATCTTGAAAATGCAGCTGGACCATTCAACATGGAAATCATCACTGGTGACCCAGGTGATAACAATGCTAGATTCTTCTACGGCGGCGCTATGGATGTATTAAAACCATACATCGATGCTGGTAAGGTAGTTGTTAAATCTGGACAGATCGAATTCGACGAAGTAGCTACACCAAACTGGGCAACAGAAGAAGCTCAGAAGAGATTCGATACAATTCTTGGTTCTAACTACGCTGACGGAACACAGCTTGATGCAGTTTTAGCTTCAAACGACTCTACAGCACTTGGTGTTGCAAACTCATTAGCAGCTAACTACACAGGAAACTATCCATTATTAACAGGTCAGGACTGTGATATCGCTTCTGTAAAGAACATCATCGCTGGAAAACAGTCAATGTCAATCTTCAAAGATACACGTACATTAGCTAGCCAGGTAGTTAAGATGGTAGGTCAGATCCTTAAGGGAGAAACAGTTGAAGTTAACGATACAAAGTCTTATGACAACGGAACAGGAATCATTCCTTCATACCTTTGCGAGCCTGTATTCGCTGATATCAACAACTACAAAGAGCTCTTAATTGACTCTGGTTACTACAAAGAAGACGACTTAAAGTAAGATAGTAGTAAAAAGGCTTATTTGCAGGCGGGAGACAACTCCCGCCTGTTTAATCGGTATATGAGAGTAGTGAAAAACACTGCGAAATAGGAGGGATACAATTGGCGGACATCATATTGGAAATGAAAAATATCACCAAAACATTCCCCGGTGTTAAAGCTTTGGATAACGTTAATCTGAAGGTGGAGCGAGGAGAAATTCACGCACTGGTTGGAGAAAATGGTGCTGGTAAGTCGACCTTGATGAATGTATTAAGTGGTATTTACCCTTACGGAACCTATGAAGGTGACATTATCTATAACGGCGAAATTTGTCAGTTTTCAAAGATTAAAGATAGTGAAGAAAAAGGAATCGTTATTATTCACCAGGAACTTGCGTTAATTCCTTATATGACAATCGGAGAAAATATGTTCCTTGGAAATGAAAGAGGAAGCAAATTCGCGATTAACTGGAATGAAACACATGGTGAAGCAGAAAAATATTTAAAACAGGTTGGTTTAAAAGAATCTACAAGAACACTGATTAAAGATATCGGTACCGGTAAACAGCAGCTTGTAGAAATTGCAAAAGCATTAGCTAAACATGCAAAGCTTTTAATTTTGGATGAGCCGACCGCTTCCTTGAATGAAACAGATTCAAGAGCACTTCTTGATTTAATGCTTGCATTCAAAAAGGAAGGTATGACTTCGATTATTATTTCTCATAAATTAAATGAGATTTCATATGTAGCAGATAAGATTACGGTTATTCGAGACGGTTCTACCATCGAAACACTTGATAAGGAAGTAGATGACTTCTCAGAAGCAAGAATTATCAAGGGCATGGTTGGACGTGAACTTACAGACCGTTTCCCTAAACGTTTGGAAAAGAACATTGGTGAAATTAACTTAGAGGTTAAGGACTGGACAGTTTATCATCCGCTTTACGCAGAACGTAAGGTTTGTGATAACGTTAATATCAATGTTCGCAAGGGTGAAGTTGTTGGTATCGCAGGACTTATGGGTGCCGGTAGAACAGAGCTTGCCATGAGTGTATTTGGTAAGAGCTACGGTGCTAATATTTCCGGTGAAATCTACATGAACGGATCCAAGGTAGAATTTAAAACCATTAAAGATGCGATCAAGAGTGGTCTTGCATATGTAACTGAAGACCGTAAAGGTAATGGTTTAGTTCTTTCAAACCCAATCAAAATCAATACCACATTAGCAAACCTTGAAGCGGTTTCAAATAATGGTGTAATTGATAAAGATAAAGAATATGAAGTAGCAGTAGACTACAAGAAAAAGCTGAAAACAAAATGTCCTACAGTAGAACAGAATGTAGGAAACCTTTCAGGTGGTAATCAGCAGAAGGTACTTTTGGCTAAGTGGATGTTCACAAATCCTAATGTACTTATTCTGGATGAGCCTACCAGAGGTATCGACGTTGGTGCGAAATACGAAATTTATTGTATTATCAACCAGTTGGTAGCAGAAGGTAAATCAGTTATCATGATTTCTTCAGAAATGCCTGAAGTATTAGGTATGTGTGACCGTATCTATGTCATGAACGAAGGTAGAATCGTTGGTGAATTAGATGCAGCAGAAGCATCACAGGAAGTAATCATGTCACATATTATTCAGTCTAACAAATAAGATTAAGCTTTTTAGATAAATAGTAAAGGAGAAAAAACTATGACACAGGCAAAATTAATGGAAGCGCTGAAGAAATATATGATGATTGTAGTACTTGTACTTGTAACATTATTCTTCACATGGCAAACCGGTGGAAAGATCCTTCTTCCACAGAATATTTCAAACTTGATTGCACAGAATGCATACGTATTCGTGCTTGCATCCGGTATGTTACTTTGTATCTTAACCGGTGGTAACATCGACCTTGCGGTTGGTTCAGTAGTCTGCTTCGTTGGAGCAGTTGGTGCAACATTCATGGAAAACATGAATATGAATCCTGTAGTAGCAACAATTTTAATGCTCATCATCGGTACATTAATCGGTGCTTGGCAGGCATTCTGGATTGCTTACATTCATGTACCTCCATTCATCACAACATTGGCAGGTATGTTAGTCTTCAGAGGATTATCAAACGTAGTATTAAATGGTTTAACAGTTTCATTAACAAATGAATCATTCATCAAAGTATTCGGTGGTGGTGCTGATTGCTTTATCAAGGATCCATTTGGCGGAAACGGAATCAACATTTTATGTATCATCGCAGGTGTAGTTGCTTGTGCAATTTACATTCTTGTTCAGATCAAGAACCGTGTAGCTCGTGCAAAGAAGGGCTACGAAATGGAAGCACTTTCTTCAATGATTATCAAGACAGTTGTTATCTGTGTAGCAATCATCGCTTTCACAGTAAGACTTGCTCAGTACAAAGGTATTCCTACAGCTCTTATCTGGGTATTAGTAGTAGTTTTAGTTTATGGTTACATTACATCTAAGACAACAATTGGTCGTCACTTCTACGCAGTAGGTGGAAATGAAAAGGCTACAAAGCTTTCAGGTATCAATACTAACAGAGTATACTTCATCGCTTATACAAACATGGGCTTCTTAGCAGCTCTTGCAGCATTACTTACAATCGCTCGTATGACCAGTGCACAGCCTACATACGGACAGAACTACGAAATGGACGCTATCGGATCTTGTTTCGTAGGTGGTGCTTCAGCTTATGGTGGAGTTGGTACAATTCCTGGAGTTATCGTTGGTGCGTTACTTATCGGTGTTATCAACCTTGGTATGTCAATCATGGGTGTAGATGCCAACTACCAGAAGGTAGTAAAAGGTCTCGTACTTTTAGTAGCTGTTATCTTTGACGTAGTAACAAAGAAGACAGACAAATAATTAAGTTAACCATTTGCAGGTCTTGGGGATTTGCACAAATTGAGAAGGTTATATATAGCAGGGCTTTCGGTGATTCGCCGAAAGCCCTGCTTTGTTTATTTACCGCGGCCTTGTGTCCCTGACCTAATAGCCGGAGGTTTGCAAAAATGCAGTATTGGAAGTATAATCAATGTGTTTGATTTACTTGTCAGAAAACGGCCTCGGTTGTAAACAGCCCGGGCAATAAATAAAGGAAAAAATATGATATTTAATTCAGTCAATTATTTAATATTTTTCCCGGTAGTAGTATTACTATATTTCATCATGCCGGTTAAGGTCAGAAATATATGGCTGCTTATCTGCAGTTATTTTTTCTACATGAACTGGAATGCGAAATATGCACTCTTATTATTGGGATCCACATTGATTACCTACCTGTGCTGTCTGATTTTGGAAAGGCTTCAAAAGAAAGAAAAGACAGGGCTTGCCAAGCTTACTTTAGCACTTAGCTTTGTGGCAAACTTAAGTATTTTGTTTTTGTTTAAATATTTGGATTTTTGTATAGAAAATCTAAATCAGATTTTCCACCTGTTTGGCAGAGGAGCGCTGGCCGCACCTTTTGATCTGGTGCTTCCGGTCGGAATTTCCTTTTATATTTTCCAGGCGCTGGGCGTGACCATGGATGTGTATCGAGGACAGATGAAGGCAGAAAAGAATTTTATTACCTATGCCCTGTTTGTATCCTTCTTTCCACAGCTCGTGGCCGGTCCGATTGAACGAAGCAAAAATTTGATGGCACAGTTTCGGGATGAAAAGAAGTTTGAGGTGGACAGAGTCAGAGAAGGTCTTTTGATGATGGCCTATGGTCTGTTTATGAAAATTGTCTTGGCAGATCAGATTTCGGGAATTGTTACCAATGTATATGAAAACTACCTGGTTCACAGCGGAGTAGAGATTTTGTTTGCGACCGTATTATTTGCTTTTCAGATTTACTGTGACTTTGGAGGATATTCTTATATTGCCATTGGTAGTGCCAAGGTTTTAGGCTTTACTCTGATGGATAATTTCAGAGCGCCGTATTTATCCCTGAGCATTCATGAGTTTTGGAAAAACTGGCATATTTCTCTTACCAGCTGGTTTACGGATTATTTATATATTCCGCTGGGCGGAAACCGAAAGGGAAAAGTGCGAAAGTATTTGAATGTTCTTATTGTATTTCTGGTTAGCGGACTGTGGCACGGCAGTGCCTGGACATATGTAATCTGGGGCGGACTTAACGGAGTATATATGGTTTTGGAGGAAGCCTTCAAACCGATTCGAGACAAACTTTGTCAAAGTCTTTCTATAGACAGAAGCAATGTATTTTATAAAGCAAGTGCATGGATTGGAACCTTTATGTTGGTTGATTTTTCATGGCTGTTTTTCAGAGCCTCTGATTTATCACAGGCAGTTGGATTATTGAGACAGACCAAAGCAAATCCGGGTATCAGTCAGCTCGTTAAGCTGCTGAGCGGATTATCTGTCAGCACGGAAACGGCAGTCGTACTACTCGTTGGTATTTTAATTTTATTTGCAGCAGATTTACAGATAAAACGACAGAAAAATGTATTTCAGATGGTGCTGAAGTCTCATTTTGCTTTTCGATATGCTACGTATGCCCTGCTGCTTTTTGCAATTCTTTTCTTTGGCATATATGGATATGAATATGCACAAACTGCATTTATTTACTTTCAGTTTTAGAGGTTTCTATGAAAAAGAAAATATTATTTTTTGTCAAATGCATAGTGTTGGTGCTGTTTCTGTATGTCTTTTGTTTTATGGTAGTTATGCCTCAGTATCTGGGAAACTATCAGGCGGTTACAGTTGATAAGGTTCAGAAACTGAAGGCTACAGACGGACCTAAAATTGTTCTGATAGGTAATTCAAATTTAGCCTTTGGAATCGACTCACAGCTCATAGAAGAAGCATTTCATATGCCGGTAATCAATATGGGAGTTCACGGCGGTGTCGGAAATGCTTTTAATGAAGAGGCAGCCAGGATAAATGTGGATGAAGGAGATCTTTATATTATTTGTCATACCAATTATGACGATGAGGATGTCATCAAAAATCAAAAGCTTGCCTGGATTACACTGGAAAATCATTATGAACTGTATTCTATGGTGAGAGCCAAGGACTGGCCCGATATGATCAAAGCATATCCGACATATCTGAAGGATTGTTTGTATAAATGGAGAACCCGCAGCGGGAATCAGGAAACAAATGATGCTTACAGAAGAAGTGCATTCAATGAATATGGCGACAATTACTATCCGAGACCGGTTTCTCAGGAAAATATAGATTTTTCGCCGGTTACGATTAATCATATTAATGAGCAGAGTGCAAAGAGACTGAATGCGTTAAATGCTTATTTGACTCAGCGAGGAGCGGATATGGTAATCGCTGCCTATCCGATTGCAAACTATGAAAAGGCACCGTCTAAAGAGGAATATCTGCAGATGGGTCAGGAAATGGCAGATGCACTGGACTGCAGTGTGATTTCGGATTTTAGAGATTATATGTATGATCCGAGTCTGTTTTATGATACGCATTCACATCTGATTGATGAAGGGGTAGCGATTCGAACCAACCAGTTGATTTCGGATATAAAAAACTATATGGACGGAAAACGTATTTATGAATAAATTCTGATTTTGACGATATACTAAGGCCCGGTGTCAACGGGCTTTGCCGGCAGTGCAATCAAAAGAAATAAAAGTAGTCAAAGACGGAAAAATATATTATGATGTAAACAATCGAGCAAAAATAGGAGGACAATATGGTTTCACAAAAATTTAAAGACATGTTAGGACAAAAGTCAGTTATTCGAGAGATGAGTGCAAGCGCGCACAAGATGGCAGAAGAAATCGGTGCCGATAATGTATTTGATTACAGCTTGGGTAACCCAAGTGTTCCTGCTCCGGAAGCACTGAATGATGTAATCAAGGAGATTTTAGATACAACTCCGGCTTTGTCACTCCACGGTTATAGTGAAGGACACGGTATTTTAGAGGTTCGTAGTGCAATCGCTGCATATTTGGAAAAGACCTATCATATACCATATAATTATAATCATGTATTTATGGCAAGCGGTGCAGCCGGTGCTTTGGCACATGCATTTCGTGCAGTAGTATGCCCGGGCGAAGAAATAATTACCTTTGCACCATTCTTCCCTGAGTACAGACCGTATGTGGAAACGACAGGAGCTATTTTAAAGGTTACTCCTGCAGATACTAAAAATTTCCAGATTAACTTCGAAGCATTTGAACAGTTATTAAATGAAAAGACAGCAGCTGTCCTGATTAACTCTCCAAACAATCCATCCGGTATTGTGTATTCTACTGAGACAATTCAAAAGTTGGCTGATATTCTTCATAAGGCTCAGGAAAAATACGGTCATGAAATCTTTATTATTTCAGATGAACCATACCGTGAAATTGTATTCAAGGATGTAGATGCTCCTTGTATCTCTGCATTCTATGAAAACAGCATTATGTGTTACTCATACAGTAAGAGTTTGTCTCTTCCGGGAGAACGTATCGGTTATGTAGCTGTAAATCCTGCTTGTAAGGATGCAGAAACCATCATTCATATGTGTACACAGATTTCCCGCGGAATCGGACATAACTGTCCGGCTTCTTTGATGCAGTTAGCTGTAGCTAAGATGCAGGGGGTAACTTCTGATTTATCTGTTTACGAAGAAAACAGCAATATTTTGTATGAAGAATTAACAAAGCTTGGCTTTGAATGTGTCAGACCGGGCGGAACCTTCTATATGTTCCCAAAGGCTCTTGAAGAGGATGCAAAGGAATTTTGTAAAAAGGCATTAGAATACAATCTGGTACTGGTTCCCGGAGACAGCTTTGGATGTCCTGGTTACTTTAGAATTTCATACTGCGTTCCTACGGAAAAAGTAAAACGCTCTATCGAAGCATTCAAAAAGTTAGCCCTGGCTTATAAATAATCAGAAAGGATAGATAGGCTCTGCCCTAAAGAATTGATATGTTAGAAATTTTAAAAGCGATCTTGTTTGGTATTGTGGAAGGTATCACAGAATGGCTTCCGATCAGTAGTACCGGACATATGATTATTTTGGACGAATTTATCAAGCTGAATGTCAGAGAAGAATTTTGGGATTTGTTTTTGGTTGTGATTCAGCTTGGTGCTATTTTGGCAGTTGTACTTTTGTTTTGGAATAAAATTTTTCCTTTGAATTTCAAGGACAAGGAAAAACCGCTTTGGGATAAGGACATTCTCCTTTTGTGGGTGAAAATATTGATTGCCTGTATTCCGGCCGCAGTTGTCGGTATATTGTTTGATGATACCATTGATGCTTATCTTTATAATTTCCCTTGCGTGGCAATGGCACTGATCGTTTTTGGTATTCTGTTTATTATAGTAGAAAAACAAAAAAGAGGTATGAAGGCCAGGATTAATGATATCGGAGAGCTTACGTATTCACTGGCTGTTTGGATTGGTGTATTTCAGCTTTTGGCTGCAATCTTTCCGGGAACTTCCAGAAGCGGAGCCACCATTGTCGGTGCATTGATGCTGGGAGTATCCAGAGTGGTAGCAGCTGAATTTACCTTTTATTTGGCCATTCCGGTTATGTGCGGAGCTTCTTTATTAAAGCTTCTTAAATTCCTGACTATGGGACTTACCTTCTCCTTTATGGAGGCAGCAATCCTGTTAATCGGATGTTTGGTAGCATTTATTGTGTCTATTTTGGTTATTAAATTCCTTATGGGCTATATCAAAAAGCACGATTTTATCCCATTTGGTATTTATCGAATCGTTTTAGGTGCTATATTATTGATATATTTTTGTCTAAAAGGTTAGATTTTTTGTTCAAAACAGAGAAAAAGCCTTTGTTTTAAGGCTTTTTCGGGCGTTTGGTTTGACAAGGCATATTCTTTGAGTTATAGTAATTCACGTAATTGAAGTAAGAAAACCATCATTATCTATAAAAGAGTGTGAAGGGAGTTAAAGAAAATGGCAGACGTAAAGAAGGCTGCAGCAGCAGCAAAAATGGCAGCAAAGCCAGTTGTAGAAACAAAAGAAACAGAAGTTAAGGCAGAAGTAAAGAAAGCAGCAGCTAAGCCAGCAACAGCAAAGAAAGCACCTGCAAAGAAGGCTGAAGCTAAGCCAGCAGCAAAGAAAGAAACAGTTAAGAAAGCAGCACCTGCAAAGAAAGCAGCAGCTAAGCCGGCAGCAAAGAAAGCAGCACCTGCAAAGAAAGCTGAAGCAATCATCAACTTCCAGTTTGCTGGAAAAGAATACAAAGCAGATGATTTCGTAGCAATCGCTAAGGATGTATGGAAATATGACTTAGGAAATAAGCCAGCTGATTTCAAGACAGTTGAATTATATGTTAAGCCTGAAGAAGCTAAAGTTTACTATGTAATCAATGGCGATGTAACAGGAGATTTCGATATCTAATCAGAATTGAATGATCGAAAATGATGAACCTCGAAGGTATATGCCTTCGAGGTTTTTTTGTATCTTACATTTTATGTTTTGTTTATATTTTCTTAATAGAAAAGAAGTTGACAACATAAAATAGGAGTGTTATCTTTATATCTGTAAATATTAGCACTCTATCCAGATGAGTGCTAACAAAAAAGAAAGGAAGTGACGACTTGGTAATTGATGAGAGAAAAATGAAGATTTTAAAAGCCATCGTTAAGAATTACTTAGAGACCGGTGAACCGGTTGGCAGTCGTACCATTTCCAAATACACAGATTTAAATTTGAGCTCTGCAACCATACGAAATGAGATGGCAGATTTAGAGGAACTGGGTTATATTATGCAGCCGCATACCTCAGCAGGGCGTATTCCTTCGGATCAGGGCTATCGCTTATATGTTGATGACATGATGAGCGAAAAGGAAAAAGAAGTCAATGAGATGAAGCAGCTTCTTTTAAAGAAGGAAGAAAAAATGGATCAGATGCTCAAGCAGGCAGCAAAGGTTTTGGCGAATGATACAAACTATGCAGCAATGGTTTCAGCACCTGCAGTTCAGGGGAACAAAGTAAAGTTTATTCAGCTATCCAGAGTCGATGAAAGACAGCTCGTAGCTGTGGTTGTGATCGAAGGCAATATTATCAAAAATAATATTCTTCCGATTCAAAAACCAATCGATGATGAGACATTGCTTAAATTAAATATTTTACTGAATACTTCTCTTAACGGCTTATCCATTGATGAAATCAATCTCGGTATGATAACTGTTCTAAAGCAGCAGGCAGGAGCTTATGGTTCCATTGTTGCAGAGGTAATTGATGCAGTTGCCCTGGCGATTCAGGAGGAAGAAGATTTAGAAATCTACACCTCGGGAGCGAAAAACATATTTAAATATCCGGAACTTGCGGATAATCAAAAGGCGAGTGAAATCATCAATGCCTTTGAAGAAAAGAATATGTTAAACTCGCTGGTTCAGGAAACGTTGTCCAATTCAGACAGTCACGGAATTCAGGTTTTCATCGGAGAAGAATCACCGGTGTCTACCATGAAGGATTGTAGTGTAGTAACTGCTACCTACGAACTGGGAGACGGAATGAAAGGAACCATCGGAATCATCGGACCGAAGAGAATGGATTATGAAAAGGTAGTAGATTCCCTAAAGAGTGTTATGAAGGAATTTGATACTCTTTATGAACGGGATAAAGAATAGATAAGAAAGGATTTTGGGCATGTCAAAGGAAAAAGAAGATGTTATCAAACAGGCGATAAAGGATGCAAAAGATGCAGCAGACAAAGAAGCCATGGAAAATGCATCGGATGAAGCAGTGGAAGAAACGCAGGAGGTAGAAAATACCGCTGAAGAAAATACAGAAGATTCCGATCAGAAGGAAGAAGCAAAGAAGGAAAAGAAAGCCGGAAAGAATCTTTTCAAAGAAAAGAAAAAAGAAAAAGACAAATCCAAGGAAATGATTGAACAGCTCGAAGACAAGGTAAAACGTCAGTTAGCAGAGTTTGAAAATTTCAGAACCAGAACGGAAAGAGAAAAGGCACAGATGTTTGATATGGGTGCCAAGAGCGTATTGGAAAAAATCCTTCCGGTAGTCGACAATTTTGAAAGAGGACTTACAACTGCTCCGACAGATGAAGAATCAAAACCATTTGTTGACGGAATGCAGATGATTTATAAGCAGCTTTTAACAGAAATGGAAAACATTGGTGTAAAGCCAATTGAAGCAGTTGGAAAGGAATTTGATCCAAATCTTCATAATGCAGTAATGCAGGTTGAGAGTGAAGAATTTGAGACGGGAGTTATCGCCCAGGAATTCCAAAAAGGATACACCTACAAGGATACAGTCATCAGACACAGTATGGTAGGTGTCGTACAGTAAAAAAGCAAACAATAACCATTTAGCCGCAAGGCATATATTAAGGAGGAAAAAAACATGAGTAAGATTATTGGTATTGACTTAGGTACTACAAACAGTTGTGTAGCTGTTATGGAAGGTGGAAAACCTACTGTTATCGCTAACGTAGAAGGTGCCAGAACTACACCATCTGTAGTAGCTTTTACAAAGAACGGAGAAAGACTTGTCGGTGAACCGGCAAAGCGTCAGGCTGTAACAAATGCAGATAACACTATCGCTTCTATCAAGAGAGATATGGGTACTGACAGAGGTCGTACAATCGAAGGAAAGAAATATTCACCACAGCAGATTTCTGCTATGATTCTTCAGAAATTAAAAGCAGATGCAGAAAGCTACTTAGGAGAAACTGTTTCAGAAGCAGTTATCACAGTTCCTGCATCCTTTAACGATGCTCAGCGTCAGGCTACAAAGGATGCCGGAAAGATTGCAGGTCTTGAAGTAAAACGTATTATCAACGAGCCAACTGCAGCAGCACTTGCTTATGGTCTTGATAATGAAAAAGAACAGAAGATTATGGTATATGACCTTGGTGGTGGTACATTCGACGTATCTATTATCGAAATCGGTGACGGCGTTATCGAAGTATTATCTACAAACGGTGATACCAGACTTGGTGGAGATGACTTTGACCAGAAGATTATCGATTGGATGATTTCTGAGTTCAAGAGTGCAAATGGTGTAGATCTTTCACAGGACAAGATGGCACTTCAGAGATTAAAAGAAGCTGCTGAAAAAGCAAAGAAAGAGCTTTCAACAGCAACTACTACAAATATTAACTTACCATTCATCAGCATGAATGCTTCAGGTCCGCTTCACTTTGACATGAACCTTTCAAGAGCAAAATTTGATGAATTAACACATGACTTGGTAGAAAGAACAGCAATTCCTGTTCAGAACGCATTAAAGGATGCCGGTCTTACAGCTGCAGAACTGGGTCAGGTATTATTAGTTGGTGGTTCAACACGTATCCCTGCAGTTCAGGACAAAGTAAAACAGCTTACAGGTAAGGAACCAAGTAAGTCATTAAATCCGGATGAATGTGTAGCACTTGGTGCTTCTGTTCAGGGTGGTAAGCTTGCCGGAGATGCCGGTGCAGGTGATATCTTACTTCTCGATGTAACTCCACTTTCACTTTCTATCGAAACAATGGGTGGTGTTGCTACCAGATTGATCGAAAGAAATACAACAATTCCTACAAAGAAGAGCCAGATTTTCTCTACAGCTGCTGACAACCAGAGTGCTGTTGATATCAACGTAGTACAGGGTGAAAGACAGTTCGCAAGAGACAATAAGTCATTAGGTCAGTTCCGTCTTGACGGTATTGCTCCTGCTCCAAGAGGAATTCCTCAGATTGAAGTTACTTTCGATATTGATGCAAACGGTATTGTTAATGTATCTGCCAAGGATTTAGGTACAGGTAAAGAACAGCATATTACTATCACAGCAGGCTCAAACATGTCTGATGATGATATCGAAAAGGCAGTAAAAGAAGCTGCTGAATATGAAGCACAGGATAAGGCTCGTAAGGAAGCAGTTGATGCAAGAAACGAAGCAGATTCCTTTGTATTCCAGACAGAAAAAGCATTAAGTGAAGTTGGCGACAAGCTTTCAGACAGTGAAAAGGCTCCTGTTGAAGCAGATCTTAACGACCTTAAGTCATTCCTTGAAAGCACAAAGGATCAGGAACTTTCAGCTGATCAGGTAGCTACAATCAAGGAAAAGAAAGAAAAATTAACAAATTCTGCTCAGACACTCTTTACCAAGATGTATGAACAGGCTCAGGCAGCAGCAGGTGCACAGGGAGCAGGTCCTGATATGAATGCAGGTCCGGATATGAGCCAGGATCAGGGTTCGAATGATGATGTAGTTGATGGAGACTACAGAGAAGTTTAATCAGTAGAACCATAGAAAGGTTGATAACATGGCAGAACAAAAAAGAGACTATTATGAAGTCTTAGGTGTAGATAAAAATGCAGATGAAGCTGCAATTAAAAAAGCATACAGAGCATTGGCTAAAAAGTATCATCCGGATATGAATCCGGGTGATGCTGAAGCAGAAAAGAAGTTCAAGGAAGCTTCAGAGGCTTATGCCATTTTAAGTGATCCGGAAAAGAAGAGTCAATACGATCAGTTTGGCCACGCAGCATTTGAAAGCGGCGGAAACGGCGGATTTGGCGGATTCGATTTTAACGGCGCTGATTTTAGCGATATTTTTAGTGACTTATTTGGCGGTATGTTTGGCGGCGGTGGTTCCAGAAGAGCATCCAACGGACCTATGAAGGGTGCAAATGTCAGAACCAGCGTACGTATTACCTTTGAAGAAGCTGTATTTGGCGTTGAAAAGGAAATTGAATTAAATCTCAAGGATAGCTGTCCGACCTGTCAGGGAAGCGGAGCAAAACCGGGAACCAGCAAAATCACCTGTGGCAAATGTGGTGGTAAAGGTCAGGTGGTATTTACCCAGCAGTCCTTCTTTGGAACCATGCGTAATGTTCAGACCTGTCCTGACTGTCAGGGAACAGGCCAGATTATCAAGGAAAAATGTTCTGACTGTCGCGGAACCGGTTATATTACCAATCGAAAGAAAATTCAGGTCAGCATACCTGCAGGTATTGATAATGGCCAGAGTATTCGTATTCGTGACAAGGGTGAGCCTGGTACAAACGGCGGACCGAGAGGAGATCTTTTGGTTGAGGTTGTGGTACAGCGTCATCCGATTTTCCAGAGACAGGATTACAACATATATTCAACCGTTCCGATTTCATTTGCAGTAGCTGCTTTAGGCGGTGAAATTCTGATTGATACCGTGGATGGTAAGGTTGCCTATGATGTAAAGGCAGGTACACAGACAGATACACGAATCAGATTAAAGGGAAAAGGAGTTCCTTCTCTTCGAAACAAGGATCAGAGAGGCGATCACTATGTAACTTTAGTGGTACAGGTTCCTGAGAAACTGAATCATGAAGCCAAGGAACTTTTAAAGAAGTTTGATGCGGTAACGGGTAATTCTTTAGAGTCTGTCAAGAACTATACGAAAGAGAATTCTGAGGATGGTTCCGGATCAGAAAAGAAAAAGAAAAAAGGCTTATTTAATAAATAAGACTTACCACTATAAAAATATACAGAAATGATGTAAAATGGAAAGCGTAGTTTATACTACGCTTTTCTTAACGTTACCAATCATGCTGCATAGCTTTTCGGATGACTGACAGCTTTATTGCGGCAATAGAATCAGAAAAAGGATAAATACTATGAAGTGGACAAAACTTACAATTAAGACAACAACAGAGGCGGAGGATATTATTATCAGCTCCATGTATGACATCGGACTTATGGGAGCTCAGATAGAAGATAAGCAGCCGCTAACTGCATGGGAAAAAGAGCAAATGTTTGTAGATATCCTGCCGGACGGACCGGAGGATGACGGTATTGCGTACCTTAACTTTTTTGTAGAGCTGATGGATGAAAACGAGGAAAGTCAGCCAAATCTGGGACAGGGAGTATCTGACGGTGTAGATAATTCCTACTTTGCCGGTGGAAATGCCATTGATATTCCGCTCGAAGAATTAATCGCAAAAATGGAAAGCGAGCTGGAAGACCTTCGTATGTTTATGGATATCGGAGAAGGTACAATCACCGTTTCTGAAACAGAAGATAAGGACTGGGTAAATAACTGGAAAAATTTCTTTCATCAGTTTACCATTGATGATTTGCTGATTATTCCTTCCTGGGAGGAAGTAAAGCCTGAGGATGCGGATAAAAAGATTTTACATATTGATCCGGGTACTGCATTTGGAACCGGCATGCATGAAACCACTCAGCTTTGTATCAAAGCATTAAAGAAATATATTACACCGGAAACAAAGCTGCTTGATGTAGGAACCGGAAGCGGTATATTGGCGATTGTTGCACTTATGTACGGTATCAAGGAGGCTGTCGGAACGGATCTGGATCCTTGCGCAGTAGAAGCAGTAGCAGAGAATCTAAAGGTCAACGGTATTTCTGAGGATGTATTTGAAATGATGATTGGAAATATCATCAGTGATAAGGAGATTCAGGACAGAGTCGGATATGGCTGTTATGATATTGTAGTAGCCAATATTCTGGCTGAGGTTCTCGTTCCGTTAACGCCTGTTATTGTAAATCAGATGAAGGAGGGAGCTATCTACATTACCTCCGGAATCATCAATGGAAAAGAAGGACTGGTTCAAAAGGCATGTGAAGAAGCAGGACTCAAGGTATTGGAAGTCAATTCTCAGGGTGAATGGATGAACGTAGTCGCTCAAAAATAATATTTTGAAATCAGAGGAAATGGAATGTATCATTTTTTTGTAAAACCGGAACAGATAGTAGGAAAAAAAGTCTACATTACCGGAAAAGATGTAAATCATATCAAGAATGTTCTGCGTATGAAAGTGGGAGAAGAGTTAGCACTGAGTAACGGCGTGGACAGTAATGAATATCGTGTTCAGATTTCTGAAATGCTGGAGGAGGAGATTCTGTGTGATTTGTTGTTTGTAAAAGAAGATGGTGTGGAGCTTCCTGCAAAGGTGTATTTATATCAGGGACTTCCAAAGTCAGACAAGATGGAACTGATTTTACAAAAGGCAGTGGAACTGGGAGTGCATGAGGTGATTCCGGTAGCAACCAAACGAGCAGTTGTAAAGCTGGATGCAAAAAAAGAAAAATCCAAGCTGCTCAGATGGCAGGGGATTAGCGAAGCAGCGGCAAAGCAGAGTAAGAGAGCTATTATTCCTGAGGTAAAACCTGTACTCAGTTTCAAGGAGGCAATCAAGGAGGTGGCTGATTTTGAAGTAAAGCTGATTCCTTATGAGATGGCTGAGGATATGGTAAAGACCAGAGAAATCATAAAGGCTATCAAACCCGGTGACAAAGTGGCGGTGTTTATCGGGCCGGAAGGCGGATTTGATGAAGAAGAGATTGCATTTGCACTTGAAAACGGTGTTACACCAATTACACTCGGGAGACGTATCCTGCGTACAGAGACAGCCGGTATGACAATGATGTCCATCATTATGTATGAACTGGAAGATAAACAATAAGTATTGTTAATATGTGATAAAAATAAGCATAGGGTAATAAAAAATGGTGGGTAAGTACCCACCATTTTATTTTTTGTATGTTACTGATAAAGTGAAATAAGTTTTTTACGAAGCACTTCGTATTCGTCCGGTTCCAGGATACCAACCTCGTAAAGAGTTTTTAATTCTTTAACCTTACGTTCGAATTCGGCCATTTCATCTTCCTGAGTCATGTTATCAGATGACTTGGTTTCTACAGCCATGGTAGCTTCTTCCTTCTGCTGCTGAAGCTGCTGTTCTAATGCTCTGATTTCTTCAAAGGCTTCACGCATTTCATCTACGGATTCTGTTACACCCGGTAAATATACATCATCAGAACCCTGAGTGGTACGAAGAACTGCACAGTTCTTTTTGTTAAGAACACCCTGTTCTACATGAATAACATCTTTAAATTTGTAGTTAACATCAGTTACATATGGTTTGCTACCGTCTGTCGGACAGATTACTCCACGTCCTGAAACGTACTGAACTGAAAAGCTGATAAAAACCTGTTCAGGACTGGCAAAAAAACCAGGTTTGTATTCGCCGTAAAATTCCTCTGTTCTGTTAAGATCTGCTTGATTCATAAGAATCCCCTTTCGATAATATGTCAAAATGTTTCTGTAAAGGCACTCGGCCAACTATAAATATCTTACCACTATTTTTAAGATATGGTAGACCTTTTTCAAGAAAATGGCAAAAAAACGAAGAAAAACATGGAAAATCATTTATATTGTGTTAGAATATACCGAGAAATGCGAAAAAAAGCACAGAAAGTATGAAACTTGCATAAAATAAAAGTAAGCCCTAGCAAATAATAAGGGATTCGTTTAGTAAAATCGGAAAGGACGAAAAAAGTGGAAATATATTTAGATAACTCAGCAACCACCTGTGTTTTCGAAGAGGTGGCGCAGTATGTATCGACTGTGATGACATCAGATTATGGTAATCCTTCCAGTATGCATCTAAAAGGAGTAGAGGCAGAAAAGTATGTAAAAGAAAGCACAAAGAACCTGGCTAAAATTTTAAAGGTTCAGGAAAAAGAAATCTTTTATACATCCGGTGGTACCGAATCGGATAACTGGGCATTGATTGGAGCTGCCAGTGCCAATCACAGACAGGGCAGACATTTGATTACAACCAAGGTAGAGCATCCGGCTGTGCTTCAGACGATGGAATATTTATCTACACTGGGTTATGAAATCACATACCTTCCGGTAAATGAAGAGGGTGTGATTTCTCTGGAGGATCTAAAGAATGCAATTCGTGAGGATACGATTTTAGTATCGATGATGCATGTTAATAATGAAGTCGGAGCAGTGATGCCGATTGAACAGGCAGGACAGTTAATTAAACAAATGAATCCAAATATTTTGTTCCATGTAGATGCGGTTCAAAGCTTTGGCAAGTTTAAAATTCTTCCAAAGAAATGGAACATTGATATGCTCTCTGTCAGCAGTCACAAAATTCACGGGCCAAAAGGTGTGGGAATGCTTTTTATTGATGACCACGTAAAAATCAAACCGATTGTATTTGGCGGTGGTCAGCAAAAAGGACTTCGTTCCGGTACGGAAAATGTTCCGGGTATTGCCGGTATGGGTATGGCTGCAAAAATATTATATGATCACTTGGATGAGGATGTTGAAAAGCTCTATGCGATCAAAGAACGTTTTGTTCAAAAGCTTCAAAAACTCGATCATGTGATGATAAACGGACCAAAGGGAGAGGCCGGAGCTCCTCATATTGTTAGCGCTACCTTCCTTGGTATTCGTAGTGAAGTACTTTTGCATGCTCTGGAAGACAAAGGCGTTTATGTATCCGCAGGCAGCGCCTGTGCAACCAACAAGCATACCGTCAGTGCTACATTAAGCGCGATGGGTGCCGGACAGGATCAGCTGGATTCTACACTCAGATTTAGTTTTAGTGTCTTTACAACGGATGAGGAATTAGATTATACTATACAATGCTTGGAAGGACTGCTTCCAATGCTCAGAAGATACACAAGGCACTGATAGGAGAAAAAAATGTTTACAGCTTTTTTGATTAAGTATGCCGAAATCGGCGTAAAAGGACGTAATCGATATATTTTTGAAGATATGCTGGTAGAGCAGATTCGCTTTGCATTATCAAAGCTGGATGCACAGTATTCAGTTCGAAAAACACAGGGAAGAATTTATGTAGATGCTGTTTCTGAATTTGATTTTGATGAAACAGTGGAAGCCTTGAAAAAGGTATTCGGTATCTCAGGAATTTGTCCGGTTGTTTATGTAGAGGATGAAGGCTTTGAAAAGCTCTCTGAAGAAATTGTAACCTATATTAAAAATGTATATGGCGATGAACAGAAAACCTTCAAGGTATGTGCGAGACGTGCCAGAAAGAATTATCCGATGAACTCAATGGAAATCAATTGTGAGCTCGGTGGTGTGATTTTGGATGCATGTCCAAATATGAAGGTGGATGTTCATAAACCGGACTTTGAACTCAATGTAGAAATTCGTGAAAAGATTTATATCTATTCTGAAATCATTCCTGGTCCGGGCGGTATGCCGGTTGGTACCGGCGGAAAGGCTATGCTTTTACTTTCCGGAGGAATTGATTCCCCTGTTGCAGGATATATGATCAGTAAACGTGGTGTAAAACTTGAGGCTGTTTATTTCCATGCACCGCCATATACATCGGAAAGAGCAAAGCAGAAGGTGGTTGATCTCGGCCGATATGTTTCTTATTATTCCGGCCCGATTAAGCTTCATGTTATTAACTTTACTGATATTCAGCTTGCTTTTTATGAAAAGTGTCCTCATGATGAATTAACAATTATTATGAGAAGATATATGATGCGTATTGCAGAAACCATCGCAAAGGAAACAGGATGTTTGGGACTGGTAACCGGCGAAAGTATCGGTCAGGTAGCTTCTCAGACTATGCAGAGTCTGGTAGCAACCAACGAAGTATGTGAGCTTCCTGTATACAGACCGCTCATTGCTTTTGATAAGCAGGATATTGTAGATATTTCAGAAAAGATTAATACGTATGAAACTTCTATTTTACCATTTGAAGACTGTTGTACCATCTTTGTGGCAAAGCATCCGGTTACAAAACCAAATGTAAATATTATCAGAGCGCATGAAACAAATTTGGAAGATGTGATTGATGAGCTGGTTCAGACAGCTCTTGATTCAAGAGAAATTATTGATATTGAGTAATATGCAAAGGGCATATTGTTTAGATGTGATTTATTTTGAAAATCAGGCAAAAATAAAAACCCCAACATTTGTTGGGGTTTCTTTCTAGGTAAGATTGCTGATTAAACTGTGTAGTTTTCAAGAATCTTCATCACATCATCAGCACTGTCTTCTGCATGGATATTTAAATCGATTGGCTTAGAAAGGTCTAAGCTGAAGATACCCATGATAGACTTTGCATCGATTACGTATCTGCCTGATACTAAATCGAAGTCGTAATCAAACTTTGTAATATCATTAACGAATGATTTTACTTTGTCGATAGAGTTTAAAGAAATCTGTACTGTTTTCATTAGAATTACCTCCTTTTTCTTTAATACCTTCGCCTATTATACTAAAGGGAGCGTAGTTAAAAGTCAAGTAAGAAAACCCTACAAAAAATAGTGAGGAAACGAATGAAAAGTGTGGCACTACATAACCTTGGCTGCAAGGTGAATTCCTATGAGATGGATGTTATGCAGCAATATCTACAAAATAATGGATACAAAATTGTTGAATTTGAACAAAAAGCGGACATTTATATCATTAATACATGTACTGTAACAAATATTGCAGATCGAAAAAGCAGACAAATGTTACACCGTGCAAAAAAACAAAATCCGGATGCGATTGTGGTCGCGGTGGGCTGTTATGTACAAACCGGTTTGGAAACGGTAGAGCTTGATGACTGCATTGATTTGGCGGTAGGTAACAATCGAAAGAAGGATTTAATCCCAATCTTAGAAGAATTTCTAAGCCGCAGAGAAAAGCAAGCCGATACATCCAAAACTCTGGATGCATCTTCGGTTATCGATATTAATAAAGAAAATGAATATGAAGAAATGCAGCTTCAAAGAACGGCAGAGCATACCAGAGCTTATATCAAGATTCAGGATGGATGTAATCAGTTTTGCAGCTATTGTATTATTCCTTTTGCCAGAGGAAGGGTGCGTTCCAGAAAGCCGGAGCAGGTGGTTTCCGAGGTAAAAGAACTGGCAAAGAACGGTTACAAGGAAGTTGTGGTAACCGGAATTCATTTAAGTTCCTATGGTTTGGATTTTTACGGACAAAGCTATAATCAGGCATATGACCTTAAAAATGAAACGATAGAAAATCAGCCTTCCAGAGAGGAAATGGACAGAGATTTTAAGACCGGAGCCAATGAGCTTTTAAAACTTCTTTCTATGCTTCAGAATATAGATGGAATTACCCGTATTCGATTGGGCTCTTTGGAACCTCGTGTGATTACAGAGGAATTTGCAAATCGGCTGGCAGAGCTTAACAAAGTATGTCCGCATTTTCATTTATCTCTTCAGAGCGGATGTGATGAAACACTGAAAAGAATGAATCGTCAGTACAGTTCAAAGGATTTTGAAAAGAGTGTTCAGATTTTACGAAGAGTGTATAAAGATGTAGCGATTACAACAGATGTTATTTGCGGCTTCCCCGGTGAGACTGAGCAGGAGTTTTTGGAGACAAAGACTTTTTTGGAAAAGATTAAATTCTTTGAGATGCATATCTTCCCATATTCTAAAAGAAAGGGAACCGTGGCTGCAGCTATGCCCGGTCAGCTGACAGAAAAAGAGAAAAAGAACAGATGCAGTGTGTTTCTCGAAATGGATAAACAGCATTCAGATGAATACAGAAAGAGTTTTATCGGCCAAAGTCAAAGCGTGCTGTTTGAACAGCAAATTGAGAGAGACGGGGAAAAATATCAAATCGGTCATACTGTAAATTATATTAAAGTGGTGCTGAAAACAGATGAAGACCTGGCAGGTGAAGAGGTTGTTTGCAACTTGAAAGAAGGTTTTGGAGAGGATGCACTTCTCGGAGAAAAAATATTCTAAGCAGAAATACTCTATTTCTTAAGTTTTACAGGTCGAACTTCACTTATTCTTAAGAAAGAAAGCATTGAATTCCTCTTGTATTGTAGTATAATTTTTTTAGAAGAAAACTTCGTGTTTTGCTAAAATAAAAAGGAGGGTATTGATCAATGAATCAACTTAAGGGAAAGCAAACAGTTAGTTACAAAGCAATGATCGTAGTGATTGCAGCTATCGCTACATTATTAATCGCTTTATTAAATCCAATGAAGGTAATGGCTGCACCGGCTAAGGTAACAGATATTAAGATTACTGCAGCAGATTATGCAAAGAGAACTTACACAATTACTTGGAAAGCAGATGCTACTGTTACATTATATGCAGTAGAACTCTACGGAGCAGATGCAAACAAGTATATCTCTACAACAAAGGTAACTGGTGCTGATTTTAACAAGACAAAAACATATACAGTAACTGTTCCTTCAGGAACTCCTGTATTCCATGTTAAGGTTTTAGCACAGGACAAGACAGGAGCTGTTTCAGCTTCTGATTTAACAAAACTTACATCAAATACCAAGGTTAAAAAGCCAGCTTCATTAAAAGTAGTAGCTTCTGACTTTGAAGAAGGTAAATATAAACTTTCTTGGGCAGCAGATGCAGAAGCAGCTAAATATATCCTTGAAGTTTACAACACAAAAGCATCTGAAGATTTACTTTCAACACAGACACTTGAAGCTGCAAAGATCAACTTAACAGCAGGTGTAGATGTAACAGTTCCAACAGCATACCAGAAAAAATCTTTTGTATTCCGTGTTATCGCAATTGATAAAGCAGGTGCTGACAGCGAATGGTCAGATATGAAATTCGTAGCAGCAAATGCTAAAATCAGAGTTGCAAAGAACCTTGGAAACGGTAAAGTAGAAATCAGATGGTTCCCTGTAAAGGACGCAAAGAAATACACAGTATACTGCAAGATCGGTAACGGAAGCTACAAGAAAATCGGTAGAACTTTAGCTTCAAAGAGAAACCGTATCGTTAAGGGATTAAAGAATGGTAAGAAAGCTTCTTTCATCGTAGTTCCTGAAATTACTTACAAGGGAGTTAAGTATGATACAGAAGTAGCTACATACACAACACCATTTGCATTCAAGTATAAAAAGACAGAAAAGAATTGGTTAAATGACTAATTGTTAAACGTAAAGATAAGAGACGCGCAGGTTTTGCCTGCGCGTTTTTATTTTAACCTTTTATTTTAAGAACGACCTCAAAGACAGTGTTAGGTTGTTTTTTGATTTGAAAAATGGTATACTAGCCTTATCAATGCTTTCTTTTATGAGTAAGAAAGTTGTTATAGGCAAGAGAAGGGATGTGGCGATATGCAGAATTTATCAGAAACACAAGTAGTAAAAGTGGATGTAGAACAGGAAACAGGAGTAAAACTGGTAATGTCTACCGTTTATGAAGCCCTGAGTGAAAAAGGTTACAATCCGGTAAATCAGATTGTTGGATATATTATGTCAGGTGATCCGACTTATATTACCAGTCATAATAATGCGAGAAGTCTTATTATGAAAGTGGAAAGAGATGAACTCGTTGAGGAAATGCTCAATTCCTATATCAAGGCGAACCATTGGAAATAGGAGTTATTTATGCGCATTATGGGATTAGACGTAGGCTCAAAGACAGTTGGCGTAGCGGTAAGTGATCCGCTTTTATTAACTGCGCAGAGTCTCGAAATCGTACGAAGGAAATCTGAAAATAAACTGCGGCAGACGTATGCCAGAATTGAAGAACTGGCCAAAGAATACGAAGTGGAAAAATTTGTTGTTGGTTTACCAAAGAATATGAATGCTTCTGAGGGAGACCGAGCTGAAAAATCACGACAGTTTGCTGATGACCTGTTCCGTAGAACCGGGATAGAAGTGGTACTTTGGGATGAAAGACTGACTACCGTTGCCGCAGATAAAACGATGATGGAAGCAGGAATTCGCAGAGAAAAACGCAAGGATTATGTGGATGCGATAGCGGCTTCTTTTATTTTGCAGGGATATTTGGATTATTTATCAAATACCAAAAGTGATATATAAAAACAGTGAGGAACTAAAATGGAAAAAATCACATTTACACCGGATGTAAATGAAGAAGCAATTCAGCTTTTTGTATTGGAAAAAACTACATTGGGAGGCATTGACTATCTTCTGGTAACAGATCAGGAAGAGGGAGATGCACAGGCTCTGATTCTGAAGGACGTGACAAAAGATGACGGTCAGGAAAGTACCTATGCGGTTGTTTCTGATGACAAGGAGCTCGAAGCGGTTGCGGCCGTTTTTGAAAATTTATTAGATGACGTAACATTCGTTGAGGACGACGAATAGGTCTATTCATTTAGACCAAAGGAGGATTTATAATTGAATAAGCAAAATGTTGCCGATGTACCAAGCCTTAAGGTAATACCGCTTGGTGGATTAGAGCAAATAGGAATGAATATTACTGCCTTTGAATATGAAGACAGTATTATTGTCGTGGACTGCGGACTGGCATTCCCGGAGGATGATATGCTCGGAATCGATTTGGTTATTCCGGACATTACCTACCTTTTGGAAAATCAGGACAAGGTAAAAGGATTTTTGATTACACACGGACACGAAGATCATATTGGTGCGCTTCCGTATGTAATGAAGCAGCTTCCGGTACCGATTTATGCAACGAAGTTGACAATGGGTATTATTGAAAACAAGTTAAAAGAGCATGGACTGGAAAAGTCTATGAAACGTAAGGTAGTGAAGTTTGGACAGCATATCAATTTAGGACAGCTTCGCGTAGAATTTATTAAAACAAATCACAGCATTGCAGATGCCGCTGCGCTGGCTATTTATTCTCCGGCAGGAACGGTAGTTCATACAGGAGATTTTAAGGTAGACTATACTCCGGTTTTCGGAGACGCCATTGACCTTCAGCGTTTTGCTGAAATCGGTAAAAAGGGCGTATTGGCAATGATGTGTGATAGTACCAATGCGGAAAGAGAAGGATTTACCCCATCGGAAAGAACCGTAGGGGAAACCTTTGATAATATTTTTGCAGAAAATTCAAATACCAGATTGATTATTGCGACCTTTGCTTCGAATGTAGACCGTGTACAGCAGATTATTAACTCTGCGTATAAGTATGGTCGTAAGGTAGTGGTCGAAGGAAGAAGTATGGTTAATATTATCGATACTGCTTCTAATCTGGGTTATATTAATATTCCGGACAATACTTTGATTGATATTGAAATGCTCAAAAATTATCCGGATGAAAAAACAGTTATTATTACGACAGGAAGTCAGGGCGAAAGTATGGCGGCTCTTTCACGTATGGCCAGCGGAATGCATCGCAAGATTTCCATCGGGCCTTTGGATACAGTAGTCTTTTCTTCTAATCCGATTCCGGGTAATGAGAAGGCGGTATCAAAGGTTATTAATGAACTTTATGCCAAAGGTGCTGAGGTTATTTTCCAGGACGCACATGTTTCCGGACATGCCTGCCGAGAAGAAATTAAGCTTCTTTATTCTTTGGTTCAGCCTAAATATGCGATTCCGGTTCACGGAGAACTGAGACATTTAAAGGCGCAGGCGTCTTTGGTGCAGAGTCTCGGAATTGAAAAGGACAATGTATTCATTTTAAGATCCGGAGATGTTTTATCCCTGAATGAAGAGGATGCCAAGGTAACCGGCAAGGTTCCTGTAGGCAGTATCTTTGTTGACGGACTCGGTGTTGGTGATGTCGGAAACATCGTACTTCGTGACAGACAGCATTTGGCTGAGGACGGAATTTTGATTGTAGTAGTGGCACTGGATTGTGAAAATAACTACGTGGTAAGCGGGCCTGATATCGTTTCCAGAGGTTTCGTTTATGTGAGAGAATCGGATGAGCTTTTAGAGGAAGCCAGAGAAATTGTCAGTGAAGTGCTTATGGATTTGAACAATAAAAATATCACTGACTGGGGCAGAATGAAAACCGCTATGAAGGATGCCTTAAATGAGTTTATTTGGAAAAAGACAAAACGTCGTCCGATGATTTTACCTATCATTATGGAGATTTAATATGCTTGAAATACAAGATGAATTTGATAGTTTCCTTTCCAAACTGAAAAATACTCAGGTGGTAAAGGAATACGAAAAGCAAAGAGAAATATTGAACCAATACCCTGAACTGAAAAATAGTGTTGATGATTTCAGACAGCGTAATTATGAAATGCAGCGTCAAATGTATCCGGATCAGCTTTTTGATGAAACGGATCGTTTTGAACAAAGTAATGCACAGCTTAGAGAAAATCAGATTGTACAGGATTTTCTGGCAGCTGAGCTGGGCTACTGCAGAATGGTTCAGGAAGTAACACAGAGAATTATGTTTGAAATGTCCAAGGACTTTGAGTAAGGAGCGATTCATGAGCATTAAATCGGTTATTTTAGCTTTCTTGAATATGGTAATTCGTTTGGCTATTGCCTGCTTTGTTCTGATCGGAGTTTACAGACTGGCTATGTATTCATATCATTTTGGATACATGATTTTTACAGATGCAGCCAGAGAAATATCGCCGGGAAGAGATATCACGATTTCTGTAGAGGTGGATGATAAGGTGATGGATATCGGCAACACACTTCAGAATCGCGGTCTTATTGAAGATGCGAAAATCTTTTTTGCACAGGAAAGACTTTCTGAACATCATGGTAACATTCAGCCGGGTATTTATACATTAAATACTTCTATGAAAACTTCTGAAATGATAGCTGTCATGGCAGGAGCAAATTCCGGTGAGGAAGAAGAACAGTTAGAAGCTGATAGTGTGAATGGTCCGGTTAAAGATGATATTTTAAGCGAGGAAGATTTACAGAATTTAGAAAATTCTGACTCAGAAGAAGGAGAGTATTCTGAGGAGGGAGAAGCAGAAGAAGAAACATCAGAGGAGTAATCAAGTGATTGTTGATGAAAGATATGTGGACTTTATTAATTCTTTAGATGCCGGAATGCCGGAATATCTGGAGGAACTGGAACAGTATTCCAAGGAAACACAGGTCCCTATTATAAGAAAAGAAATGCAGGGTTTTATCAAGACCCTGCTGGCATTGCATAAACCGAAGCAGATTCTCGAGGTGGGAACAGCTATCGGTTTTTCTGCGCTTTTGATGAGCGAGTATATGCCAAAGAACGGACATATTACAACCATAGAAAAATATGAAAAGAGAATTCCGTTAGCAAAGGCTAATTTTGAACAAAACGGAAAAAGCGATTGCATTACTTTATTGGAAGGGGATGCCACAGAAATCCTGGCAGATTTGGCTGCAAAAGAACCGGGTAAATATGATTTTATCTTTATGGATGCGGCCAAGGGACAGTATATCAATTTTATGCCGGATGTTCTTGCTTTGCTAAAGGACGGAGGTATTTTATTATCTGATAATATTTTACAGGATGGAGATATCATTGAATCCAGATTTGCTGTGGTTCGAAGAAACAGAACTATCCATGCCAGAATGAGAGAATATTTATATGAACTGACACATACCTCGGGGTTGCAGACCAGCATTTTACCAATCGGGGATGGAGCTGCTCTTTCTGTAAAAATAGATTCATAGAATAGATAAGAGAGGCATATGGATAGATATTGCATTAGATTATATGTATCCATTTTACATAAACTGTGTATATGCGATTCGTTGACAAAAAGGAGATAAAAATGAGAACACCGGAATTATTAGTCCCGGCCAGTAGCCTGGAAGTATTAAAAATAGCAGTTATATTTGGTGCAGATGCCGTATATATCGGAGGAGAAATCTTTTCGCTCAGAGCAAAGGCGAAAAACTTTTCCATGGAGGATATGAAGGAAGGTATCGAATTTGCGCATGCTCACGGAGTTAAGGTATATGTGACTGCAAATATTCTGGCTCATAATTATGATATGGAAGAGGCAGCAAAATATTTTAAAGAGCTTTCTGTATTAGCACCGGATGCCATGATTGTATCTGATCCGGGAATGATTATGCTCGCAAAAGAAAATGCACCGAATGTAGATATCCATTTGAGTACGCAGGCGAATAACACAAATTATATGACTTACAGATTCTGGTATGATCAGGGAATCAAGCGAGTAGTAAGTGCCAGAGAACTTTCCTTAAAGGAAATCAAGGAAATCCGAGAAAAGATTCCTGAAGACATGGAAATTGAAAGCTTTATGCATGGAGCAATGTGTATTTCTTATTCCGGAAGATGCCTGCTCAGCAACTACTTTACCGGAAGAGATGCCAACAGGGGTGCTTGTACGCATCCTTGCAGATGGAAATATGCAGTGGTAGAAGAGGAAAGACCGGGCGAATATTTACCGGTATTCGAAAATGAAAGAGGCACTTATATTTTTAATTCCAAGGATCTGTGTATGATCGAATATATTCCGGAAATGATAGATGCCGGAATTGACAGTTTCAAAATTGAAGGTCGTATGAAGACAGCTCTTTATGTAGCTACGGTTGCCAGAACCTATCGAAAAGCAATTGATGCATTTCTTGAAGGTAGGGAAGCTTATGACAACATCTTAGACTGGTGTCGTCAGGAGATATCAAAGTGTACTTACAGACAGTTTACAACCGGTTTTTATTTTGGCAGACCGGATGAAAATACTCAGATTTATGACAGCAATACCTATGAACAGGAATACATTTACCTGGGTATTGTACAAAACGTAAAACAGGAAAACGGCAGTAGTGTATTTGAAATATCGCAGCGCAATAAATTCAGTGTCGGTGAAGAGATTGAAATTATGAAACCGGACGGAAGTAATGAGGTGGCAAAGGTATTACGCATTCAGGATGAGGATGGAAAGGATCAGGAAAGTGCTCCGCATCCGCAGCAGAAATTGGTTATTACCTTGGAAGGAAATGCCTGCGATTATGATATTCTGAGAAAGGCAAGTCAAAAGTAATCACCGGCATTTGATAATTTTTGCTAGTTTTTTAGTGATAAAAGTGCTATAATGCACAAATAAAATGCTATATTGACTCTTTTTGAAAGGATAATTTATGAGTGCGAATGTAAATGTAGAAGAATATTTTGGCCAGAATGTGTTTACTCTTGGGAAAATGAGAGAAAGACTTCCTAAAGATGTATACAAGGAAGTCGTAGCAGTCATGGAAAACGGCGGAGAACTTTCTATGCAGGCAGCAAATGTTGTTGCAAAAGCAATGAAGGACTGGGCTGTAGAAAATGGTGCAACACACTATTCTCACTGGTTCCAGCCTCTTACCGGTATTACAGCAGAAAAGCATGATTCCTTTATCAACAATCCGGATACTATGGGCAAGATGATTATGGAATTTTCCGGAAAGGAATTAATCAAGGGTGAACCTGATGCTTCTTCCTTCCCTTCAGGTGGTCTGCGTGCTACTTTTGAAGCCAGAGGATATACAGCCTGGGATATTACATCACCGGCTTTCTTAAAGGAAGCTTCTACCGGAAGAATTCTTTGTATTCCGACTGCATTCTGTTCATATACAGGTGAAGCCCTGGATAAAAAGACACCACTTCTGCGTTCTATGGAAGTGATTTCAAAGCAGGCGCTTCGTATTGTTCGTTTATTTGGCAATACCACAGCAACCAAGGTCGTTGCTTCGGTAGGAGCTGAACAGGAATATTTCCTGGTAGACGAAAATCATTATAAACAGAGAATGGACCTTATGTATGCAGGTCGTACCCTGTTCGGAGCCAAAGCTCCAAAGGGACAGGAAATGGAAGATCACTACTTTGGTGTTATCAGAGAACGTGTTGGCGCATACATGAAGGAATTGAATGAAGAACTTTGGAAGCTTGGTGTATCTGCCAAAACTCAGCATAACGAAGTAGCTCCTGCTCAGCACGAGTTGGCTCCGATTTATGCTACCGCAAATATTGCAGCAGACCACAATCAGCTGGTCATGGAAACCATGAAACGTGTTGCGGTACAGCATGGTATGCGTTGCCTTCTTCACGAAAAACCATATGAAGGAGTAAATGGTTCCGGAAAGCATGATAACTGGTCAATTACCACAGATGACGGAATCAACCTGTTAGATCCGGGTGAAACTCCAAATGAAAATATCCAGTTTTTATTAATCCTGGCCTGCATTATGCGAGCTGTGGATAAACATGCTGATTTACTTCGTCAGTCTGCTTCGGATGTAGGAAATGATCACAGACTCGGAGCGGATGAAGCACCACCGGCAGTTATTTCTATCTTCCTGGGCGAACAGCTTGAAGATGTAGTTCGTCAGTTAGTCGAAACCGGTAGTGCAGATTCGTTAATCGAGGGAGGAAGACTGGAAACAGGTGTATCTACACTTCCTGATTTTAAAAAGGATGCAACCGATCGTAACAGAACTTCTCCGTTTGCATTTACAGGAAACAAGTTTGAATTCCGTATGGTAGGATCTTCTGATTCTATTGCCGGTCCAAATAC
>JAZUKG010000210.1:0-7335 GCA_045643145.1 Lachnospiraceae bacterium
CACAGTTTGCACAATCAACTTCAATCTTATAAGTCTTTGTCATATAAATCTCCCATATTAATATATGAACACTTGTTCATATATTAATATTTTAGCTATATCTATTTAGTAGTGTCAATATACTATAATAGTAATTGATGAACATAATTGACTATTTAAAATGGCGTGGAGATTTATCTTTAAAAGTAGACCCTTTTAACGAGGTAGACAATTTGTGCATTGCACAAATGAGTTATACAAAATTTGATAAATACTTAAATGAAAAAGATGAACTTACAATAGGGGAATTAAGCGATCTTTATTTTTCGCATCACACTTTATCGGAAGTAAAAAAATCTAAATCGTTTGTTGGCAGCGCACCACTTGTATTAAAACAAATGAGTAAAACTAAGCGTTTTTCTTCTATGAAAGTGCATCACTTTGTATCTATATCAAATAAAGAGAAAACGGAACAATTCTGTGCATTTCAGATAGATTTAGATTCTAAGACAACCTATGTTGTTTTTAGAGGAACCGATGATACACTATATGGTTGGCAAGAAGATTTTAATTTATCATATGAAATTACTAATGCTCAAAAATCAAGTGCAGTTTATGTAAATAAGCATTTAAAAGGTAATCGCAAGTATATATTTGGCGGCCATTCAAAAGGTGGCAATTTAGCCATTTATGCCGCAACGAGAGCTTTAAAAAGAATACGCAAGAAGATAAGCTTGATATATTCAAATGATGGGCCAGGATTAAACGACTTGTTTACTGACTATGACGATATTGCCGATTTATATGGACGCTATATCAAAATAGTTCCATCTTTTGATTTCTTTGGTACTATTTTTGATAGCGATTTTGCTGAACACATTATCATAAAATCAGATGAATTGTTGATGTTGCAACATGATGCCATGTCTTGGCAGGTTGAAGGCAATAGATTTATAAGAGCAAATAAACTTGAACCAGAATCACTTGTTATAAAAAAAGGCATGAACGACTTTTTGAAAGATGTTAATCTTGAACAAAGAAAAGAGTTTGTGGATTTCGTATTTGCAGCACTAGATGAGTTACATGTAAAAAATATCACTGATTTTAATAAAGTATCCTTCGTTGCTTTAGTTAATGCTTTAAAAAAGTTAATGTCAATGGACGAAAGCACAAAGAAAACAGCGACTAAATTAAGTAAAGTTTTCACTGATTTAATAGGCTATGAAGCAAACGAAGTAATTTCAAACGTCAGTGAAAAAATTGGAACAATCTTCAAACAATAGATATGAAAAGATTCTTATTTTTGTGCCACGGCAGGACTTCGGGACTACCCGCAATTCGCAGAATAATGGGGCAAAACGGGGCAATTTAGGGCATCTGCTGTGCCATGAGACTACCAGGAGACTACTTTTCAGCCGAATTAAAGTGGAAAATGTAATAGTAATCGTTAAAAGGTATATAAGGTAATGCACCCCCTGTGTAGTAATCGTTAATAGGTTCTACCGGGAGACTACTACATTCGAGAAATAGGCTCTATTTCGACGATAATAGGCCGATTGATGCCTGCAAAATGTGCACGTGGAGACGGAATGTCTTCTGTCACGAAACAAGTAAAAAAGTACGGAAATAAGCTTAAAATAAGGGATTCCGAGAGATTTGCCGATTTGGGCAGTCTCATGGAATCCCTTTCAATTTTTTACCCGTCTTTTACTGTTCTGCGATTTTAAAATTTACATTCATTAAATACAATACTCACTGTGATCGAAATTAGGTCAATTAAAACTATGAATCACAGGAGGTTCAAAATGAATAAGAAATTTTTGAAAACGATGGCTGCTGGTATGGCAGCTCTGATGTTAGCAGGCAGTCTGGTCGGATGTGGCACTAATGCATCTAATACAAAGGATCAGAGAAGCTCGGGGGCGGAACTCCAAGGCACTGTTTCCCTCGCAGGCAGTACTTCTATGGAAAAACTGTGTGAGGCTATGAGCGAAAGCTTTATGGAGGCATACCCTGACATCACTGTAACAGTTGAGTACACCGGTTCCGGTGCAGGAATTGAATCCCTTACGGCAGGCAGCATTGATATTGGTAATGCTTCCCGTGGGCTGAAGGATGGCGAGAAAGAAAAAGGTGCCGTGGAAAATGTAGTAGCCATCGATGGTATCGCTGTTATCGTGGACAAGGCAAATGCGGTTACAGACCTGACTACGGAACAGTTGGCAGATATCTATACCGGGAAAGTCACAAACTGGAGTGAACTGGGAGGCAGCAATGAAGCAATCGTGGTGATTGGCCGTGAAAACGGTTCCGGTACCAGAGGTGCTTTTGAAGAACTGTTAAAGGTTGAAGATGCCTGCAAATATGCACAGGAACTTGATTCTACCGGGGGAGTTCTTGCAAAGGTCGCTTCCACCCCAGGCGCGATCGGTTATGTTTCTCTGGATGTTGTGGACGAGACGGTGCAGGCAACAGCTCTGAATGGAGTGGAAGCAAATGAAGAGAATATTCTTGCTGGTAATTATATGCTCTCACGCCCGTTTGTTATGGCAACCATGGGCGAGATCGATTCTCAGAACGAGCTGGTACAGACTTGGTTTTCGTACATTGCTTCTGAAGAAGGACAGAATGTAATCTCTTCTCTTGGACTTATCCTTCCGCAGTAAGAAACGGAGGTGAGAATATGAAAGCAAAGCGTCCAAATCCAGTAGAAGGAATTGCTAAGGCGGTTTTCATTCTGTGTGGAGTGGCGGCAATCTTTGCAGTCTGTTCAATCACCGTATATATGATAGCAAAGGGCACTCCAGCTCTCTCTGAGGTCGGAGTGCTTCAGCTTATCTTTGGTACGGCGTGGAAACCAACGGCTGCTGCATCGTCATATGGTATTGCCTATATTATACTTTCCTCCATCGTGGGAACCGCTTGCAGTGTTCTGATTGGTGTGCCGATTGCAGTGCTTACGGCGGTATTTCTAACTGAGGTATCAAGCAAAAGACTCTCCTCTATCGTTGGCCCGGCAGTTGAGCTTTTGGCGGCAATTCCTTCTGTTATCTATGGCTTATTGGGACTTATGATCCTGAATCCTGTTATGTACCGCCTCGAAAAACTGATATTTGCAGGCTCGAAAACACATCAGTTTACGGGCGGATCAAATATGCTTTCAGCAATTACTGTACTGGCAATTATGATACTTCCAACAGTTATCAACATCAGCGCATCCTCTATTAGAGCGATTACAAAGGATCTGCGTGCAGCTTCTCTTGCACTGGGTGCAAGTAAGATCCAGACGATCTTTAAGGTGACAATACCTGCTGCAAAATCTGGCATCCTGACCGGTGTGGTCTTAGGAATCGGCAGAGCATTGGGTGAAGCAATGGCGATCAATATGGTGGCCGGAGGCTCTGTAAATCTGCCGCTGCCTTTCAATTCTGTCCGCTTTCTGACAACACAGCTTGTCAGTGAGATGGGATATGCGGAAGGTCTCCATAGACAGGTTCTTTTTACTGTTGGTCTGGTCCTTTATGTGTTTATTATGGTTATCAATTTGGTTTTGATGAAGGTCAGAAAGGGGGCTGTAAGTCATGACTGAAACAGCAAATAGTCTGACTCGGAAAAAAACACGGTATACAGACAGCCTGATGTATTTTCTGATCTACCTGTGTGCCGGATTTTCCGTGCTGCTTCTGGCAGGAATCATTCTTTATGTGTTTGTACGCGGTATCAGCTCTGTAAACTGGAAGTTTCTAACTACGGTTACCTCTGTTCTCCATGGAACTGTCGGTATTGCCGGTAATATTGTCAATACGTTGATAATCATCCTGCTTACGATGCTGGTCGCAACTCCGATAGGAGTGGGTGCAGCCGTCTATCTGAATGAATATGCAAAGCCTGGGAAATTACTATCAATGATTGAATTTGCAACGGAGACACTATCCGGAATTCCGTCTATTATTTTCGGTCTGTTCGGCATGATGTTTTTCGGACAGACACTGAAGCTGGGATATTCCCTTCTAACCGGTGCTTTGACGCTGATTTTGATGGTGCTCCCTCTTATTACCAGAAATACACAGGAAGCTTTGAAAACCGTTCCCACAAGCTATCGACATGGCTCTGTTGGTCTTGGAGCAGGAAAATGGTATACGATTCGGACAATCCTGCTTCCTTCAGCCATGCCCGGAATCATCACAGGTGTCATTCTCGCCACAGGTAGAATTGTGGGAGAATCCGCGGCGCTGTTATTTACTGCAGGCAGTGCGAAAGCACTCCCCAAAGCGTTCTCGGCTCTTTTCGGTAAAGTGTTTCAATCCGGAGGAACGATGACCATACAGCTTTACTTAAGCGCAACCAGTGAAGGTGATTTTGATACAGCCTTTGGAATTGCTGTCGTCCTTCTGGTGATCGTATTCCTGATCAATATGGCAACGAAAAAGCTGGCAGCAAAGTTTGATGTTACAAGGAGAAAATAAAAATGTCAGAACAAGCAAAAATCAGCGTGAAGGATCTTCATCTATTTTACGGAGAGAATCATGCTTTAAAGGGTGTGAGTATGGATATCCGCCCGAATGCCGTAACGGCATTTATCGGTCCATCCGGATGCGGTAAGTCTACTTTTCTGAAAACACTGAATCGCATGAATGACTTGGTAGACAATGTCAGAATCGAAGGTCAGGTACTTTTAGACGGAGAAGACATTTATGCTCCTGGTGTTGATACAACCATTTTAAGAAAAAGAGTCGGTATGGTATTTCAGCAACCGAATCCATTTCCAATGAGTATTTATGATAATATCGCATATGGTCCTCGTGTACATGGAATTAAAGACAAAAGAGTTCTTGACCAAATCGTAGAGGAGAGCCTTCGCGGTGCTGCAATCTTTGATGAAGTAAAGGATCGCCTTAAAAAATCTGCATTAGGCCTTTCTGGTGGTCAGCAGCAGAGAATTTGTATTGCGAGGGCATTAGCAGTCCAGCCGGAGGTGCTTCTTATGGATGAACCCACCTCTGCTTTGGACCCTATCTCCACCTCGAAAATTGAGGAGTTAATGGAAGAATTGAAGAAAAAGTACACGGTAGTCGTTGTAACCCACAATATGCAGCAGGCGGTTCGTGTGTCAGACGATACGGCATTTTTTCTTCTTGGTGAAATGGTAGAGTTTGGAAATACGCAGCAGCTGTTTTCTTATCCAAAGGATAAGAGGACTGAAAACTATATTACCGGACGATTCGGTTAATGTGCGCAGGAGGATTTGAAATGCGATCAAAATTTGATGAACAGCTGCGTCAGCTGAATAATGAAATGACGATGATGAGCATGTTGATCGAAAAAGCTATCCAGGATACTATCGAGGCTTTTTTCAATCAGGATGCAGAAACTGCAAAAAGAATTATGAGTGAGGATGTTCTGGTAGATCAGGCACAGAAGAGAATTGAAAATATATGCTTTCAGCTTTTGATCCAGCAGCAGCCGGTGGCTAGAGATATGCGCACAATTACTGCGGCAATGAAAATGGTAACAGACATGGAGCGTATCGGTGATCAGGCTGCGGATATTGCGGAACTGACGGTTATGCTGGCAGATCATCCCTATGTGTTAAAAGCAGACAATATCAAACAAATGTCTGCAGAAACCACTATTATGCTTCTGCAGGCAATCGAGGCCTATGTGGAGCGAGATATTGTAAAGGCGCAGGCTGTCATCGATCACGATGATATTGTAGACGCTCTGTTTTTGAAGGTAAAAGCAGATCTGATTGAAACCATCCGTAACTATCCTGACCAGGGAGAACAAGCAGCCGATCTGCTAATGGTAAATAAATACCTTGAAAGAATCGGAGATCATGCAACAAATATCGCGGAATGGGTCATCTTCTCCCTGGACGAGCATAAGGAAAGAGAGAAATAAATGCCTATGATTAATTTTATGGAAAAAAAGGGATTTATCTGCGATATGGACGGTGTAATCTATCACGGTAATCGTCTGTTGCCTGGTGCAGCAGAGTTCATATCATGGCTGCAGAGAAATCAGAAGAAGTACCTCTTCTTGACAAATAACAGCGGGATGACACCGAAAGAACTGAATCAGAAATTGAAGCGACTGGGGGTTGATGTCCCAGAAGAACACTTCTATACTAGTGCCCTGGCAACGGCAGAGTTCTTAAAAAAGCAGGCACCCGGATGCAGTGCTTATGTAATCGGTGAAGCCGGACTGTTGAATGCTCTTTATGATGCAGGAGTCACTATGAATGATGTGAATCCGGATTATGTAGTTATTGGAGAAGGACGAAATTACTCGCTGGAGTCACTTACAAAGGCTGTAAATCTTGTACTTGCCGGTGCTAAGCTAATCGGTGCGAATTCAGATGTATCCGGTAATATTGAGGACGGTATTGCTCCCGCCTGCAAGGCACTGATTGCACCTGTGGAAATGGCATCCGGAAAGCAGGCATATTTCTGCGGAAAACCCAATCCGCTCATGATGAGAACGGGCCTTCGCCTGTTAGATTGTCATTCTGAGGAGGCTGTTATTATCGGAGACCGCATGGATACTGATATTATTGCAGGTACAGAAAGTGGTGTAGATACGGTATTAGTACTTTCTGGTGTATCGGATAGAAACACTCCGAAGACTTTCGCATATCAGCCGACCATGATTTTGGATGGTGTTGGATGTATTGCATCCGAATAATAAAAGAATTCCCGGAACAGTTCAGAGATGATCACGGTTCCGGGAATTTGTGTTTACTGCCGATATTTATTTTGCAAGGGGTCGTCTATCGTGGAAATCATGGTTGCAGCTATAAAGCAGCACGACAAACCAGGATATAATCACTGGATATCCGACAAAACAGACCATCCAATCGAGTGTTTTTAATGCCCATATCTGAACAAAACCCCATAGGATCAGACCCATTGCTCCAGAGATAATTCCAAGAACCCAGAGAAAAGCTCTATATTTTGTGGCTGCTTTCCAATTTTTATCTTCAATATTGTTCCATATGTATTTCATATTCTGCACCTCCATTTTCCTAAAGGTAACCTGGAAGTGTAAAAGTTGAAATCATGCTTCCGTAAGGTTTCTGTAAAACACGAAAATTTTACCATCCCTTTACAGAACCAACCCCGGTGGTTTTACAGACATCATGTATCATGATAACCGTAAAATAAGAAATGTTAGAGAGGAAAACATATGGACATCTTTGGAGTACTTTCAATGATCGGCGGACTTGCTCTGTTCCTGTATGGTATGAATACCATGGGAGACGGGCTTGTCATGCTCTCTGGCGGTAAGCTGGAAAGAATATTGGAAAAACTAACGGGAAAGCGTATCACGGCACTTTTGCTGGGCGCATTTGTAACC
>JAZUKG010000211.1:0-3679 GCA_045643145.1 Lachnospiraceae bacterium
GCTGGTCCAAAACATGATCATAGATACCAATATTACCACGGCGATCTGGTCATGTATGGGCTATACGGTGCTTCTGTGCTTCACGCTGTTCAAGACCGGCACGCTGGCAAAGACCGTCTTTAATGCCAGATAAATAATAAGACCGATAAATTCTGCAAAAGCCGGGTTTTACACCATAAATTGCAAGAAAGTATCGGCCTAATTCTAAGCTACTTTAATCCCAAGATTTTCAACTTCTCATTTTCGGTAAGGAAGTCCCATTTCCTTACCGGCTGTTTGCCTACCATCCTTGAAATTGCTTCCGCTGCCATTTCAGGATCTGTTTCAGAATAGATTTCAGTTGTGGAAATGTCCTCATGCCCAAGAAGCTTTGCTATCTCAGGCAGAGAAACTCCGAGTCGGTATAGCTGAGCTCCGTAAGAATGTCGCAAAAGGTGTGGATGAATGCTGGGCAGATTAGGATTGGAACGCCGTGCAGTATCTCCATACTTTTTCAAGATTCGCTGTACATTGTCTTCAGACATCATTTCATCACAGCCTTTGGCGGTGGGATAAAACAGGTAACTCTCCGGATTTCCATCCGGATGGTAAAGATGACAGTAATACTTGTAGTTATCCAGAAAAGATACCTCTGGAATTGGTACAATACGCGGTTTGTTACCTTTGCCAATGATTCGTATATACGGATACTTTTCATTGACAATAACATCTTTTAACCTGACAGAACGCATTTCTGCGAGCCGTGCCCCGGTTGAGAAAAGAAATAAAATTATGAACCGATCTCGTATCCCTGTTTTGGTCTGAGGCGGCTGTGCAAGGAGCAGTTCAATTTCTTCTTTATTCAACCAATTATGACGTTTAGGGTACGTCTTCTTGTGTTTCATGGATGAAACATGGATTTGCAGGGTGGAAAACTCTATATCACGGGCGGAGGCATATTTCAAATATGCTTTTATCCCGGACAGCCGAACATTTCGGGTTCCAACGCTGTTGCTGACTGCAACATTGCTCAAAAACTCACGAATAACTTCTTCAGTAACAAAGTCAATCGTAATTTGGTCAACCGTCTTTGAGTAGTTTTCATAAAGATAAACTCGGAAGGCATTCAGCGACTGACAGTACGTCTCAACCGTACGTTCGCTATGAAGCTCGGCACGCAGACTGTCAAAAAAGTCCCGGGTATAGATGAAAAACATCTTTTTCTGTTTCAGATTACTCTTCTGCATACACAACGCCTATTCCTTTCTCTAGTGCATTCAATTTTTCCTGATAGACTGGAAAAAGCTGTGATGTGATGTGAAGATAGTACAAAGTATAGCGGATATGCTTATGCCCCATGTATTTGCAAAGGTACTGAATCCAGTTGTAAAAATCTTCTCCTTCCTCAGCACATTTTTTGATGTTTTGAACCGCAAAGAGATGTCGAAGTCCATGAGTTGTAAATCTCTTTCCAGGTAACGTCAGCAAATCTGCATTTTTGAGTACTGTTTGAAAGATTTTGGAAACATCAGCACTCGTCATATGCTCACGTTCTTGATTTGGTTTAAAAAAATATATGCGGTCAGGAAATATCTTCTGGTAATACAGATGAAAGCGATAACACAAATCCAATAGGTCATCTGGCAAAGGCAGTTCTCTGTCCTTCATCCCTTTTGACTGATAAATTGAGATTGTTCCTTTGGAAAAGTCAAAATCATTTACTTTTAGATTGCACGCCTCGGAACAGCGGAGCCCACAACAGTATACAAGTCTGAAAAACACGGGGAACAGGGTGTCTTTGTAGGGATACGTTTCTGTCGGTAACAGCTTGGTGTCGACGGTATTGAAAAACAGTATGAGTTGTTCATCCGAAAACAGATGAGGTTCTTCTGCTTTTGTCCTCTTAATTTGGTAATTGGGAATATAGGCGTTTAATCCTAAAGACATCTGGTACTCCCCAATGTGCTTCATCGTAGATATCCGTCGTGCAATGTGATTACAGGATTGCGAATCAGTATCATGAATCCATGTTTCAGCAATTTCTTTTGTCAACAAGGAGGATTCCGGATACTCTTTTGCACAGAAAGCATCAAATTCGCCAAGGAAAAAGCCGATATATTTCATCTGCAATCCAGAACGATGCAGGACAACAAGCATATCTTCCATAGTTGGCCCAAATTTGCTCATGTACATCAGTATTCCTCCCTCTTGCACGGGATTCGTGAAATATCCAATGCACACCGCTTCATTTTTACTTCATCTGTTGAAAGATAAGCGCGGACAGAGTTTTTTTCAATATGCCCCAGCATTTCGGAAATGAGCGGAAGTGGTGTTCCTGACTGCAGGAGCCGCGATGCGAAAGTTCGGCGGTAAATATGAAGTCCATCGTGTGGAAGTTTTTTGTAAGATTCTGTTCCTTGTATACGGTATTTCATCCTGTAATGCCTGCGATCCAGTTTTTTTATTGGGCCTACAGAGGTGACGAAAATGCATTCCTGATCACAATCCCGACGTTCATGCAGGATGTAATCAATAATTGCATTTTGAGTGGCATTATCTATGGGAATTTCAAGATCAACTCCTGTCTTTCTCTGACGGATATGGATGATTTCTTTTTCCCAGTCGATATTACAGAATTTTAACGCACGGATGTCACAACTTCGCAAACCAGCGTGCAATGCTAATAGAAGGATTGCCTGGTCTCGTTTATTAACGAGACTGTTCATTTTATCTTCCAATAGGTCTGCTTCAACTTTTTCGTCAATCGTGGTAATGATTTTTTCTCCAGACTGTCGAATTTTCGGTAAAGCATACGGAAGCGTATCACAAGCTGTGTATCCCGATTCAATTGCCATCCGCAGAAAACGCTTCAGAACACACAATTCTGTCTGAACTCCTTTGGTTTTGCGGCTTTTGAAACGATCCGTATGGAAGTAATCCAAAATGTTTTGGTTTCTCACATCAGAAAACACAGTAATTCCAACTTCTTCCAGATAAAGAAGCAATCTACAGACCATGGAAGTGTATGACCTAATTGTCGATGGGACTTTCCCTTCCTCTTTCATTACTTTCTGAAATTCTACGAGAATGTTTCTGTATTCCTCGGTTGCGGGAAGATTGGGGTTGAAGCATAAATAGTGATGCCACTCTGTTAGCGTTCCGGCTTGTTGCTCTGCCAGTAGATGGACAAATCTGTGCAATGCTTTCCAACAAATATAAGATGAGTTGAGCTCTGAAGCAGGATCGTGCTCCAATGAATTAACCCATTCTAGGCAGTTGACCAATTCAAAAGGCTGATCTTGAGTTTTCAGGTATTCTACCAACATTTCAGTAAACCACTTATAACGGCCAAGCACTTCATGGGACGTTGTGCCTAACCGTATGACAGTAGCTTTGGTTTCCTCGGCCAATTGGCGGAAACCTTCTTCATCAAATTTCATATGAACTCCTTTCTGTATGAGGCGTTTAGTTGCCCATAACATTATACCAGAAAGGATAGAGTAGCTTAGAATTAGACCGATACTATTTGCTTAATATGGTGTTTTTTCAGGTGTTCAAGCCGTTTTGCGGTCGTTTTTAACCGCTTATCGGTATAAAAAATTATCTGGCATTAAAGACGTTATACCGATATCGGTATAACGTCTTTAATGCCAGATAATTTTTTATACCGATAAGCGGTTAAAAACGACCGCAAAACGGC
>JAZUKG010000212.1:0-12590 GCA_045643145.1 Lachnospiraceae bacterium
CTGCTTTCTTTTTATCGGAACCGATTTTAAGAGTTTTGGATACCCCCGAGGAACTGATGGCCGACGCTTTGATTTATATCCGTACGATGTGCGTGGGTATCGTGTTTGTTTCTTTGTACAACTATGTTTCGTCGATGCTTAGGGCGATGGGTGACTCCAAAACGCCACTGTATTTTCTGATTTTCTCGTGCATACTGAACACCATTCTGGACGTTTTGTTTGTTAAAAACTTTGGCATGGGAGTTTTCGGAGCGGGTGTTGCTACCTTGATTTCACAGCTGACTTCCGGAGCTTTATGTATGCTTTATGCAGTAAAAAGAAACAGTTACTTCCAACTGAAAAAAGAAGATTTCAGGGTTGACCGTGAAATAATCAAAAGTGCCGTAAAAATCGGTATTCCGCTTTCTTTACAGTTTTCACTTATTGCGATTTCGTGTATGGCACTTCAGAGAGTGGTCAATGCGTTCGGACCGATTGCTGTCGCAGCATTTACAGCTACCAGTCGAATTGAACAGGTGATTCATCAGCCGTATCAGACTTTGAGTACAGCTCTTTCTACCTATACGGGTCAAAACTTTGGTGCCAAGAAAAATGAAAGACTGGTAGAGGGCTATCGCAAGAGTATGATTATGATGGCTGTATTTACGGTAGTTATGGTTCCGATTATCCAGATTTTCGGCGAGGAAATTACAGCTATTTTTGTAAAGGAACCGGAGGTTATTGAAATGGGCGCCATGGCACTTCGTATTACCAGTTATTTTTATATTTTCTTAGGCCTTATTTATATGGTCAGAGGAGTCTTAAATGGTATCGGAGATGCTGCTTTTGCGCTTATCAACGGATTGGTAGAGGTCCTGGGCCGTTTTACCGTACCGATTTTCCTGACTCAAATTGCATTTATCGGACTGTGGGGAATTTGGTGGTCAGTTGGTATTGTATGGTTTTTAAGCGGAGCAACTGCCTGGCTGAGATACATAACCTATAAAAAGAAACTGGGAATATAGAGGTGGACATATGATTTCATTTGAAAGTGATTATATAAAGGGAGCACATCCGGAAATATTAAAAAGAATCATGGAAACGAATGAGGAAGTGCTGTCAGGATATGGTATGGATGATTACTGCAGCTACGCGACAGAAAAAATCCGAAAGGCTTGCAATCTGGAGAATGCGCAGATTTATTTTGCACAGGGAGGCACACAGACCAATCAGCTGGTTATTTCTTCTATGTTAAAATCCTATGAGGGTGTTATCGCACCGCAGACGGGGCATATCGGCGTGCATGAAGCGGGTGCGATAGAATACAGCGGACATAAGGTACTGACCCTGCCGGGACATATGGGAAAACTCGATAGCGAGGAGCTGAATGACTATCTGGGTATTTTCTTTTCGGATGATAACAGAGAGCATATGGTTTTTCCGGGGATGGTTTATATTTCACATCCGACAGAGTACGGAAGCCTGTATACGAAAGAGGAACTGACGAAAATTTATGCAGTATGTCAGAACTTTGAAATACCGCTGTATATTGACGGAGCCAGACTTTCTTATGCACTGGCCTGCGAGGATTCGGATGTATCTCTTTCTGAGCTTTCAAGGCTATGTGATGTGTTTTACATCGGCGGCACCAAGGTAGGTGCGATGTTTGGTGAAGCAATTGTATTTACAAAAAATAATATGCCAAAGCATTTTGTGACATTGGCAAAACAAAGAGGTGCGCTGCTGGCAAAGGGAAGATTTTTAGGAGTTCAGTTTGATACACTTTTTACAGATGATCTTTACCTTGAGGTCGGAAGACATGCGATGAAGCAAAAAAATAAGCTGGTAGCTATTTTAAAAGAAGCAGGGATTCCTTTCTTTTACGAATCACCGACCAATCAGCAGTTTGTGATTTTGGAAAATGATCAAATGAATCAGCTGAAAAGCAGAGTAGCTTTCAGTTTTTGGGAAAGCTATGATGACAGTCATACCGTGGTAAGATTTGCCACCAGCTGGTCTACTACAGATGAAGAATTAGCTGCGCTTTCGCAGATATTACAGGAATGTAAATAGATCTGTTTATTAACTTATTTTTTTATATTTATTAAGTGTTTTTTTCTAGTTAAAAACTGCCTTTCTTGGTATGATAGATATAGTGAGGTTCTGCATTGGGTAGTATCAAGTAGTATATGAAAACAGTGAATGGCGTCGATTGTAAACAATCGACACAAGAGGCAGAAGCAAAAAACATGATTTACAAGGAGGGTATTTTAAATGTTTGGATTTCAGTATTACACACCAACCAAGGTAGTGTTCGGAAAGGACACAGAAGCAAAAACAGCTGAGCTCGTAAAGGAGTTTGGCGGAAAGAAATTATTGATTCATTACGGCGGAGGAAGCGTAATTCGTTCAGGTCTTTTAGACAGAGTGAAAAAGTCTTTAGATGAGGCTTCTATCGCATATGTTGAACTGGGCGGAGCCGTTCCGAATCCTAGACTTGGTCTGGTTTATGAAGGTATTGAACTTTGTAAAAAAGAAGGAGTTGATTTCATCCTGGCTGTTGGCGGCGGTAGTGCAATCGACTCAGCAAAGGCCATTGGATACGGTGTTACCAATGAAGGAGATGTTTGGGACTTTTATGATTATAAAAGAGAAGCAACTGCTTGTCTTCCAATCGGTGTTATCTTAACTCTTTCAGCAACCGGTAGTGAAATGAGTGATTCATCAGTTATTACCAAGGAAGAAGGACTGGTAAAACGTGGTTACAGCAGCAATTACTGCAGACCAAAATTTGCAATTATGAATCCTGAGCTTACTATGACACTTCCGGATTATCAGACAGCCTGCGGATGTACTGATATTATGATGCATACTATGGAACGTTACTTTACAAACGGCGGCAACATGGAACTGACAGACAGTCTGGCAGAAGGACTTCTTCGTACTGTTATGAACAATGCCAAGATTTTAGCAAAGGATCCTCAGAATTACGATGCCAGAGCAGAAGTAATGTGGGCAGGAAGTTTGGCACACAACGATTTAACAGGCTGTGGTAATGATGGCGGTGACTGGATGGCTCACAAGCTCGAGCATGAACTGGGCGGACTTTATGATGTAGCTCACGGAGCCGGTTTGGCTGCTGTATGGGGAAGCTGGGCGAGATATGTATACAAAGATTGTCTGCCAAGATTCAAAAAATTTGCTATTAATGTTTGCGGCGTAGAAGCAGTCGGAACAGATGAAGAAATCGCCATAAAGGGTATCGAAGCTATGGAAGATTTCTACCGTGAAATCAAGATGCCAACCAATATCAAGGAACTTGGTGTAGACGCAACAGAAGAAGAGCTTATTGATATGGCTCATAAATGTGCTGTTGGTGTTGGCGGTGCTATGGGTTCTGCTAAATTATTAAATGAAGATGATATGCTGGCAATCTTCAAGATGGCAAATGCATAATAACAAATATAAGGAGAAAAACTATGTCTTTGGATATGACAAAGATGCCTAAGTTAGGTTTCGGATTAATGAGACTTCCGCAAAACGACGGAAAAATTGATATCGATCAGGTATGCAAGATGGTAGATGCCTATATGGAAAAGGGTCTAAACTATTTTGATACAGCTTACATTTATCATGACGGAGAATCTGAAAATGTAGTCAAGGAAGCACTTACCAAACGCTACAAAAGAGAAGAGTTTATGGTTGCAACCAAGCTTCCGGCATGGGAAATGAAATGTGAAGGCTGCAGAGATCGAATCTTAAATGATCAGCTCGCTAAGACAGGACTTGAATATTTTGACTTTTATCTTCTTCACAGTTTGGAGGATGGAAGTAACTATGACACATATGAAAAATATGACTGCTTTAACTGGGGAATAGAAAAGAAAAAAGAAGGAAAAATCAAACACTTTGGTTTTTCATTCCATGGTTCTCCTGATTTATTGGAGCAGGTACTTGATAAGCATCCTGAGGTTGAGTTTGTACAGATCCAGCTTAACTATGCAGACTGGGATAATCAGGTAGTTCAGTCAGGTAAGCTTTATCAGATTTTAAAGGATAGAAATATTCCGATTATTGTAATGGAACCGGTCAAGGGCGGAACACTCGCAAACATGGATCCTCAGCTGGAAGAGAAGTTTAAAAAGGTCAGACCTGATAAATCCGTTGCTTCCTGGGCACTTCGTTTTGTTGCATCCCTGGATGGTGTTATGACTATCCTTAGTGGTATGTCAAATGAAGAACAGATGGCAGACAACCTGGATACATTTACAAACTTTGAACCATTAACTGCAGAGGAAAGTGCTGTTGTACAGGAAGTAGTAGAGATTATGACAAACCTGCCAATCGTGCCGTGTACTGCCTGCAGATATTGCGTACCGGGATGCCCGATGAAGATTCGTATCCCTGATGTATTCAGAGGATTAAATACCAAGAGAATTTATCCGGATGATATCAGACCAAACTTCTTCTACAACGGTCTTACTTCAGATAGCGGTAAGGCAGGAGACTGTGTTGGATGCGGTCAGTGTGAAGGTGTATGTCCTCAGCACTTACCAATTATTGAATTATTAAAAGAAGCTTCAGAAAAATTCGATATTGAAATGTAATATTTTAAATGATTTGTCCCGATTGTTTTGCAATCGGGACAATATTTAGGAGGATATATGAAAAACGGGGATTCAAATGTTATCACAAGAGAATATTTTGACAGTTTGTTATTGGAAATGAGACATATTGACGGTAAAAAAGCAGATACAAGTGTACGTTTCTTTGGTGAGAAATTTGATACACCAATTGCAACTGCGGCTTTATCGCATTTGAATAATACAGCCACAGACGGCATGGCAAATATGGCTCTCGGAGCAAAAAATGCCGGAGCACTTTGCTTTAGCGGAATGGGTGAATACGAAGAAATCAAGGCTATGTGTGATACCGGTGCCAAGGTGATTAAAATCATCAAACCGCACTTAAAGGATGAAATGGTTTTTGAAAAGATTGAAGAAGCCAAAAAAGCAGGATGTTTTGGTATCGGTATGGATATCGATCATGCCTTTGCTGCGAACGGAGAATATGACCATGTATGCGGCTTTGATATGGAGCCAAAATCATTAGAACAGCTTCGAAGCTTTATTGAAGCGGGAGACATGCCGTTTGTAGTAAAAGGAGTGTTATCTTTAGCCGATGCGAAAAAGGCACTCGCAATCGGTGCAGATGCGATTATTGTATCTCATCACCACGGTATTATGGATTATGCAGTACCACCGCTTATGATCCTGCCAAAGATTGCAGAGTATGTAAATAAAAAGATTCCGATTTTTGTTGACTGCTGTATCGAAAGCGGAATGGATGCCTTCAAGGCGCTGGCGCTCGGAGCAGATGGTGTATGTGTCGGAAGAGCGATTATGGAACCACTAAAGGAAAACGGTGCACAGGGCGTAACCGATACTATGAACAATATGAATGCTACCTTAAAGATGGCGATGTCAAGATGCGGATTTTCAAAGCTTTCAGCGATTGATGATTCTGTTATCTGGCACAGAGATTTTTAGAGTTTATCTTGAGATGAAGAAAGAGGGTAAAGTATGCGTTTAGGCGGAGAAGTAAAAAGTGCATATAATTCGCCACAGGAGTGGGCAGAGCATGTATACAGACTGGGTTATTCTGCAGTATATTGTCCGGTGGATGAAACGGCCGATTCCGATACCAGAAAGGCTTATAGAGATATGGCACAGAAACTGGATGTCGTGATTGGTGAAGTCGGTATCTGGAGAAATTGTTTATCACTGGATGAAACAGAGAGAAAGAAAAATCTGGAATATGCCAAAAAGCGTTTAGATCTGGCAGAAGAAATCGGGGCAAACTGCTGCGTCAATGTGGCAGGAAACAGAGGCGAAATCTGGGATGGCTTTTCTATCGAAAACTATTCAGATGATACCTATGCACTGATTGTAGATATGGCCAGAGAAATCATTGACGGCGTAGATCCAAAGTATACCTTCTTTACTTTGGAACCAATGCCATGGATGATACCTGACAGTCCGGAAAGTTATCTGCAGCTAATCAAAGATGTAGACCGAAAAGCGTTTGGCGTGCATCTCGATTATGTAAATATGATAAACAGTCCGAGAAAACACATGGAAAGTACCAAGTTTATCCAGAGCTGTTTTGATTTGCTGGGTCCATATATCAAGAGTATTCATGGCAAGGATTCGATTATGGAAAATGCATATACGACAGTAATCCGTGAAACGATGCCGGGTAAAGGAAATCTTGATTATACCAAAATCTTACCAATGGTACAAAAACTGGGAAAGGATACCGTATTCTTTACAGAACACCTGCCGGATGAAGAAAGTTACCTCGAGGCAACAGGCTATATCAGAAAAATGGCTGATAAGGCAGGAGTGGAAATCATCCTGCCAAAGAAATGTGAAAGAAACTGATATCATAAAGTGAATCAACCAGAAATATAAAATGGGATGCTATCGATAATCATTTGATAGCATCCCGTTCTTTTTGCAGATTGTGTGTGTTTGCTTATTCAGTAGCATTCTTTATGTTGTAAAAGCTCAGAGAGGAAACGTTTTGTGATAACCACTCGCACATTTCGTAATCATAATAGATATACTGTTCTTCGTCATTTCCAATCTCAATGGCACTGATGATATTGTCGCTAAGGAGCCATGCCGGGTTCATTCCGAGCGGCAGGAAAAGCTTCTGGCCTTTAATCTGACAGATGACTCTAAATGCATTAAATCCGTAATCAGTGCTGTCTGCAGGCATAAAATATAGAGTGAGATTTTTGCCTTCAAAATCTGTGTTTGACAGTTCTAAATACATCGCATCATATTCTGTACCGGATATGATTTCTGTCGAAAAATCAAGTGACATATCCAGTGCTATCTTTTTTTCTGTATCAAGGATGCCATTCATGCTATCAAAAGACTGGCCAAAGTTTGCGGCAATCTGTCCGAAATCCAGTTCCGTATGATAGGCTCTGTAATCACTTCCTGTAGATCCGTTTGCTGCAATATGAGGATTGATGATGCCGTGGTTTGTGACAGCAGAATCAGAAATATACTCGGTTGTATAAACGGTATCTGTCAGCATGGCATATAGCTCAGCAGGATACAATGCATCATCTTCTTCATCATATACATAATCGTGAGTCAGGACATATTCATAAATATAATAACTACTCATCGGCTCTAATAAAAAGATGACCGGACGACGTTTCTTTACCTGCTCCAGTATTTCCATCTGGGCATCGTAGCTCTTGCCTGCCTGAATGAATCCGGTAGCGCAGGTCTTGGCATTTAAGTAATAATAAAAGCCTTGCCCGTCAAATCCCATATAACATAAGTCAAAGAGCGCTTCGTCGACAGAATGCTTTTTTAATGCTTCTTCACATTTGGTCATGACGGCATCATATTTTTCGAGGTAACCAATCTGATCGCTGACCATAAAACCGTTTCCCAGGTTGTCGGCATGAGGGATATTCAGCTCATCCATACGGGTCATAATATCAGGTACTTCATAGTGATGGAATACTTTATCTGCATCATCCATAACCAGTCCTGCATCCGGATTTGGATAAATCCACATATCCGGAAACTTCATAGAGGATACCTTTTGATAAATCATTCCCGGCAGAGAAAAACAAATACCGAGTATCAGCATTAGGATGGCAGATGACTTCCTTTTGTCTTTGATTTCAGATAATAAAATAATCGGCAAGAACATTCCGAGTGTGGCAATGAGCACAGGAGCGGTTCTCGAAAGAATCATATTGACATCTGCTCTGACGAGGGTGTAGCTATAGGAAACAGCCAGTGTGATCATACCTGCCGGCATAGCCAGTGCCAGTGAAGACATTTTTCTATCTGCCTTTTTCATCCATGCAAATAACAGGAATGCAAATATCCAAAGTCCCAGCATCGGAAGTAAAAATCTGTAGGAAAGAAAGATTAGACTTCTGATGGTTTCCTGAGAGGATAAGTACGGCATGAAAAAGGCCGGTGTGTCCTGACCCCAGATAGAAATGCCGTCAGCCTGAATGGTCTGTCCGCTGTAGGTCAAGGTATGCATTGCCATGTTTTTAAGTAGTGGCAGGTAACAAATGATAATGCCGAGAAGCATATACAAATATGGATTGATAAGGAGCTTTTTCTTATCTGAAAGCTTTAGCAGTAGTGTAAACATATAAATGCCAAGAGGCAAAGTGCCAACTAATACTGCTGCACCATACAGCGGATAATAAAGACCTGCCAAAAAGCAGGATAAAATCCATGTAAAGAAAAAGCCTTTTGGTTTATCCTTAAATACCGGAAGGAATACCAGTAATAAAACCGGAAGTACCATATACTGTCTGTTGTAGCTCGGGAGCGCAAAAAAGATGGCAAACATCAGACTGTAAGCACCGCCTACATGACGATATATCAGATACATGGTAATCAGAGCAAACAGTGTAACTGTCACACTAATAGCCGGAGAATAGTCAGAGACTGTGCCTCGAAACAGAACATTTTGAATAAAGCCGTTTACCATAGGAAACAGACCGGATACCGGTGTGTATTCTTTGTAGGCACTTTGGCCCAGGGTGACAATCTGCTGCCAAGGAATCAACTGCTCGCCGTGGTGATGCTGATCCGGCTGCGCATAAAGCGGTGCAGCGCTAAAGGAATTGTAAACAAACACGGTGAGTGCTGTGGATACATAAGATAAACGAGCTATTGATAAATCCTTTACAGCTGAAAAATTCTTACCGGATTTATAAATGGCATATGCACATAACAGCAGTATCAATAAAAGATAAAATACATAATAAAGCGGTGCAAAGCGAAGCTTCATCATTTGTCCCTGATACTCATAGGTATCAATGAGAAATACGATTAAGCATAGCGGAATGATGCACTGCAGAGCCATCACAATACGCTTGATAGTTTCGGTGGTTTTTGCTTTATAAACCACTGCGAACAGATAAATCAAAAGACCGGTAATCAGAGTAGTGAAATAGATTCTGAGAGAACTTCCGATTTCACGATTTATAAAATAAGAAAGCAGCGTCAGAACTGCAATGTTTGCATAGTAAACAAATACCGGAAAAGCTAAATACAGAGAAAAATCAAAATCCTTTTTCTGTCTGACAATCCATAAAGCCAGGAAATAGACCAGCCCGATGACGAGAATGGGCTGCACCTGTCCAAACACAATTGCATGAGTCAGAAGCGGTAAAATAAAAATCAGTCCATAAACCGGAAACGGGAATGGGATACGACTGCTTTTGGCGGATAAGGAATCGTTGGTATTTGAATTTGCTTTTTTCTTTGTCAAAAGATAGGAGATAAAAAATACAAAACCTCCGATGACAAGACCTAAAATAGAAAGCTTCCAAAACAGTGATAATTCGGCTGCCTTGTTAAGGCCGGTTCTGGCCAGAGTTTCGATGATGATATCATCAAAGACCATGGGCGTTTGCACCAGTTTTGGAAAGAACACCAGGAATAATGCACCGCAGACGAGTAGCGCGGTGAGCATTGCTATGATAAATGTCAGTAACATATTTTTCTCCTTTATAAAATGTCTGATACATAGGATATTATAAAAGTTTGCGTATGATTTGACAATACAAGCCGGGGTGGGTAAACTGAAAAAAGAATATCTAAAAAAATAAAGGATTTTAATCTATGAAAAATAAAAGAAAAAAAGAACAAACAGAGAAAAAGTCAGGCCTGAATCTGAGTGATTTGGCAGGCTTTCTCTTAGTAGGGGTTACCGTACTTTGCCTGTGCCTTTTCTGCCTGTTTTGTTTTGATAATTTAATGCACTCGGATACGACTGCAGAAGTGATTCTCAGTAAGCTTTTGAGAAATGAAAACAGATTCATTTCACCAAACTGGTTTTATTCGACAGAAATTCGAATCGTATACTCGCATCTGATTATGATGCCGCTTTTCTATCTGACATCAGATATGCATCTGGTAAAGCTGATTTCCATCTTTATCTTTTATGTGCTGTTGATTCTGGCCTATGTGTATCTGGTAAAGAGATTTAAATTTAAAAGGTCGCTTTCACTGTTAGTATTGGCGCTTTTATTTGCACCGGTATCAAATGAATATCTGGATATGATGTTTATCGGATGCTTTTACACCTCACAGACGATTTGCAGCTATTTGATTTTGTCCCGGGCACTTAAAAAGGAAAACAGCAAAAAAGAAATGTGGATTGCTTTTGCCCTTCAGTGCGTTGCTGCTTTTATCTTAGGCCTTTCCGGGCTCAGATACTTGGCCAGTCTTTACCTTCCGTTATTACTCGGATACGGATATTTTGTCTTTATGGAAAAGGGCAAGGACTCAAAAGACAATCTGTATAAGCTGGGAAGATTTTTTGTGATGACCGGCTTTGCGGGAGCAGGCTTTTTGGTAAACAAAGGATACCTGGCTACGCATTACAGCTTTGATACGACTTCGCAGGTGGCATTTGTACCGCTCTCTGAAGTACCGGACAGATTTATCAATTCCATCAAGCTCATGCTGGAATTTATGGGATACAGACAGCTGGCAGTGGTAACTCCTCTGGGCCTGGTAAATACTGTGAAGTTTGCATTCTTTTTACTGTTAGTAGGAATGACAGTCTATTTATGGATTCACAAAAAAGAACTGTTAACAGAAGTGGAAAGAATCTTTTTATACTTCTTTGTATTCCTGTTTGCGATTAACTGGTACATGCTGATTTTTACCGATGTACTGATGCAGTACCGCTATTGGCTGATTGTATATGTGTTTGGAATCTTTTTATTTGGAATCGGCCTGAGTAAAATTGAGTTTACGACAAAGTATCAAAAGTTATTCATAACTCACTTTTTAGCGCTGGTAGTATTGGCTTCCCTGTATGGAGAATTGTGGCAGGATACCAAATACAACGACTGTGAGAAAAGATACGGTTATATGGAATTTTTACAGGAAAATGAGTATGACTTTGGATATGCCACTTTTTGGAATGCTTCAGTGACAGAATTTTTGGCAAATGGAGATATTCATGTAGGAAGTCTGGGCGGAAACGACTGGGGAGCTCGTCCGTATGAATGGCTCTCACCAAAGGAATATTACAGAGCCGGTTATCATCAGGGGAAGGTATTCCTCCTATTGGCCAGATCAGAAGAAGCCGGAATGCTCAAAGGCGACTTTACGATCATGGATGATGCCAAGCTCGTATATGAAGACGAATACTATGCCATCTATGAAGGACAAGAAGGTATGTATCTGTATTCAGAAGGATATGAGCCGTGATAAGATTGTTGTTATTGATAATCGATCTTATAGGAGTACGGAGTTTATATGAAAAAAATAAGTACGCTTTTGCAAAATATAGCCGTTGTGATTAGCTTTTTTTTAGTGGCTGTTATTACAATTCCAACACTATTTTATGTTTCGGATGATTTTACCTATTTACAGAAGATAACGGATAAACCATATCTTATCGTATGGGCGATTTCACTGGCACTTGCGATATTCTTTTATCAGTGCTTTCGATTCATCAATCGAATGAATGAGAAGAAAGCGCAAATGGCAGCAATCATTGTTTCAGTTATCATGGTAGGATTGCAGCTTATCGTTCTGTTTGGACTGGATATTATCCATACAACAGATGATTTCTATATCATGGATCAGGCAAAGGCATTGGTAGACGGTACAAAGATTCAAATTGAAACAAACCAGCCTACCGGCTATTTTTCCATTTACGGAAATAACTATTTCCCTGTCATCATAACCAAATGGCTATTTCAACTAGCCTCATTATTTCATATCTCGGATTTAGACAAGGTATTATCGGTATTTAACCTGCTTTGTATAGATGGGGCAGTATTATTCTTATACTTGCTTCTGAAAAGAGAAAAGAGTGTTCAAAATGCATTAAAGGCACTTATACTGTGTGCTTTTAATCCCATTGCTTATACCTATATCCATTGGACTTATACCAATAGTTACAGTTTTGTATTTATGACCTTAAACATTGACCTGTATTATCGCCTGAAAAGACAAAGTGTCTTTTGGAAAAAGTATCTCTTGGCGATATTAATGGGATTATCAATTGTAATCGGTTATTATATTAGACCGACCTCGCTAATTCCGGTTATGGCAATTTTTATCTATGAAATCTTATCTAAACTTCGAATGAATAAGGAAGAATTTAAGATTTCCAAAACAGGTATCATGCATACAGTAGTAGCCTTTGTATTGGCACTTGGTATTATGCTACTGACATTTACCGGTATTAACAAAGCATGTGATAAGGTATTTGTCAGCAGAGATCTAAATTTCCCTATCACGCATTGGCTAATGATGGGAATACATGATGATTTTGATTTCAACTGGGTACGATATACCGCCAGCTTTCCAACCAAGAATGAAAAAGTGGAAGCAAATCTTGAGAACATAAAAGAAGCTATATCAGACTACGGAGCAAAAGGTCTTATCAAACACTTTTGGATAAAGACACCGAGTACATGTTCAGATGGTAATGCATCGGGTTCCTATCGAAACAGACAGACATTTAATAAAAGTAATGCACTGTATCAGCTGTGGAACGGAAATATGACAGACTTTTGGCTA
>JAZUKG010000213.1:0-2148 GCA_045643145.1 Lachnospiraceae bacterium
TGCACCGGGTTATGATCATATTACTTCAGCAATCGGAGGAGCAGTAGCTGCTATGAGCGGAGCCGCATTCCTTTGCTATGTAACACCGGCAGAACATTTGGCACTTCCAAATGTAGATGATGTAAAACAGGGAATTATTGCCTCAAAAATTGCAGCTCATGCAGCTGATATTGCAAAGGGTATTCCGGGTGCCAGAGATATTGACGACAAGATGGCAGATGCCAGAAGAAATCTCGACTGGGATGCACAGTTTGCATGTGCTTTGGATCCGGAAACCGCTAAACAGATTCGTGACAGTCGTAAACCGGAAGAAGACCACAGTGATACCTGTAGTATGTGCGGTAAATTCTGTGCAGTCAGAAGTATGAATAAAGCTTTATCCGGCGAATACATTGATATTTTATAAGAAAAAAACGATTTCTTTATAAAGCAAAAAGCTCTCATTTAGGGAGCTTTTTCGCGTTTATATCGTGTGTTCATATTTTCAAAATAAGTTCACAAAATGATAACAAATATAAAGTATGCTAATATTATAGAAAAAGATGTCTGTCTATATGCTGCATCTTGTGACAAGGTTTAAAAAGATGTAAAATATATATAACTCAAGTTTATATATAGAATATGTAAAGGGAATTACACTATGGATAATCAGCAGACTTTTGTGGTAGGCGGAATGGCCTTTTCAGATGCCCAAATGGCAACGGTAGCACAGACTGAGCTCAAGCGAATTGAATTATTAAATTCAAAAATCAATTATGAAGATATGAAAAGTCTCAAGATTTTATTTGATAAAGCATACGACAACCATGTGTTTCAAACACCGATTGGACTCAGTTATATGTTAAGTCTTCGAAATCATTTGATTAACAGTGGTGAAATGGGACTGGAGGATAAACCGATTATTGTTCCTCCGTTCACACTCGTTACTCCGGGAAAAGAAGAAGCTCCAAAGGCTCCGGAAACACCGGAAATCACGCCGGATTTTGAACAGATTTGGAAGGCCAGAATAGACGTACAAAAAAAGGAAAAACAGGAAGCACTTTTAAAACTCAGAAATTCCATTATTTTGAATGTAATTTTGGCAGTGCTTATTATTGTTTTGTTTATTATCAGTCAGACGGGAAACAATCCTACGATTCTAAACTATCGAACAAAGATCATCAATCAATATTCTGAGTGGGAACAGGATCTAAATGAGAGGGAACAAATCATTAAAGAAAAGGAAAGCAGAATAATCGATGAGTAATATTAAGATTTTAGTAGTAGATGATGAAAGCAGAATGCGAAAGCTGGTGCGAGATTTCTTGGTTCGAAGCGGATATGATGTGATTGAAGCAGAGGACGGACAAAAAGCATTAGATATCTTTTTTGAGGATCAGTCGATCGCATTGATTTTATTGGATGTCATGATGCCGAAGCTGGATGGGTATGCGGTGTGTAAGGAAATTCGATCCTATTCCAAGGTACCGATTATCATGCTCACAGCCAGAACAGATGAAAGAGATGAGCTTTTAGGGTTCCAGCTCGGAGTAGATGAGTATATTGCAAAGCCGTTCAGCCCGAGAGTTTTGGTAGCCAGGGTTGAAGCGGTCCTCAGACGTAGTCTCGGAGATTCCAGTGAGAATATCTTGACCGCAAATGATATTGTAGTTGATAAATCTGCGCATATAGTAAAAATCGCAGATAAGGAAGTGGATTTAAGCTTTAAAGAATTTGAATTACTGGTTTACTTTATGGAGAATAAAGGAATTGCGCTTTCCAGAGAAGTGATTTTGAATCATGTTTGGAATTATGATTATTTTGGAGATGCCAGAACCATTGATACACATGTGAAAAAGCTGAGAAGTAAAATGGGAGAGCAGGGCAATTACATTAAAACCATCTGGGGGATGGGATATAAATTCGAGTGCTAAATAAAAAGCCTAGTAAATACCAGTCGGTACTAAATACTGATTGGTATTTTTTGTTGTTTTCGTAGTGAATAATTATGTTCAACCTTTTTTGACAAATAAGGCTATATATGTTGCAAACATGTTGTGGTACTTGCTTAAACATGTATAATACAGATAGGTTTAGCAGAGGGTAAATTCCGATTTATCTGTGAAGTGGGGGCATATGTTTTTATGAAAATGAGTCATATATTGATAG
>JAZUKG010000214.1:0-3141 GCA_045643145.1 Lachnospiraceae bacterium
TCCCGGCAGTACAGCCATAGGCGGATATACCGCATCGGAGCGTTACATAAACATAACCTATACAAACAGTTTTTTTGCCCTGATTTTCTGGGGAATGGGTATTTATATTCAGAGAAGATTATTCCCCGTATTCAGGCAGGCATGCAGAAGAGAAAAAATATATGCATATGTTTTCTCTTTTTTGTTGTCGGGGGCACTGCATTTCGGAGCAAGACTTGAGAGCACGGAAAATGTTAATTTTAAGGATATCAAGCTGTATCTGTTTATTATTCTTTTTGGATTTTTCCTGGCACCTCTTGTGCATTCCCTTTGGGATGCCATTTTGAAACATAAAAAAGACGACGCAAAAAAAAACGATAAAAAGCCCTTAAAGCTGACTGCTGTATGGTCGGTTATTTTTGCGCTGTGGATTCCGACATTTCTTGCATTCTTTCCGGGGGCATTTGTATATGATGCAATGGATGAGTATGTGCAGGTAATATCAAGACAGTTTACAATGCATCACCCGCTGCTTCATGTGCTGGCACTTGGAGGGACAATACATTTTTTTGAGTATATAGGGGCAGGAGCAAATGCGGGTATAGCCGTATATACACTTATTCAGATGGGAATATGCTCCTTTGTTGCGGCTTATTTTGTGATTTTTCTTCAGAAACTGGGGGCAACAAAAAAATATTTATTGGGAACAATTTTGATTTTGGGCCTGTTTCCCATATTCCCCATGTATGCGGTATGCTCCGCCAAGGATACGCTTTTTACGGCAGCATTTTTAATGATAGTTCTGTTGCTTCTGCAGTGTGCCCGGGAAGAGAAGGGCTTCTTTGATAAAAGGATAGTTTTGTTTCTGGCAGCTTCTGTACTGATGATGCTTTTGCGCAACAACGGAATGTATGCATACCTGGTTTCGATTCCGATTATTGCTCTGTGTTTTTTTGCGGCAGGGAAGGAAAAGGCTGTTATCGGAAGACTGGCACTGCTTATGGTTCTCTCCGTTGTTATGTATTTTGGAGGTCAGTACTGTTTTAAGCTTGCATGTCATGCAACGGACAATGAGCATCAGGAGATGCTGACGGTTCCCATTCAGCAGATAGCCAGAGTATACAATTATGCTCCGGAAGTATTTTCTGAGGAAGAAAAGGAAATACTCTATGAGGTATTGCCGGAGAATTTCCTGATTACATATACGGCAAGGTGCTCGGATGTTTTAAAATCAGGGTTTGATAATGCAGCATATGAAAGGGACCCGTCACGTTACAGAAAACTGTGGCTGGATATAGGGAAGAGAAAGCCATATATATATCTGAACGCCTGGCTGGTTAACAGTTACGGTTACTGGTATCCGGATATGGTAATCAATGTTTATGGCGGAAATCAGATGTTTACCTACCAGTATAAGGACAGCTCCTATTTTGGATTCGAGACTGAGCCGCCGGGAGAAAGGGTAAGTCTGTTCCCTGTTTATGAGAGTTTTTATAAAAGTATTTCCCTTGAACTGTTTCAACAGCGCGTTCCGGTTTTAAGCATGCTGTTTTCACCGGGTTGCATGTTCTGGTTAACGGCATTTGGTCTTTTTGGAATTATGAGACAGAAGAAGTGGGAAAGGCTTGCGGCATTTGTACCGGTTATCCTTTTGTGGGGAACGGTTCTGCTGGGGCCTACGGTTCTTGTGCGTTATGTACTTATTTTGTGGTTTATGGTAATTCTGTTACCGATAGCCGGCTTTGGAGAATGGAATGAATCAAAAAATCAGCAGGAATAAAGCAATCACAGTAATTATATTTGCAGTCTGTATATTGGTACTGCTTTCAATATGGCCACTTAAGCTGATTCGCAACTCGGTTACGGCAAAATCCGATGAGATTATGGCAAGGGAATCGGATCCCATTAGCGTAGAGTATAATCTTACCCAGATGTTTGACGGAATAGGAGGACGTCTGGAATCGGTGGACCTTTATGTGTGCAATGATATGTCGGGACAGACCATGACTTTCAGACTGTACGATCAGGAGCATCAGCAGATTTATGAGCAGTTTGTAAATGTTGATCCTGATTTTATTGCGCCGGGGTTTGTTCATATCCCAATAAGATATGATCTTATTGACAGAAATGAGTATTCCTTTATTGTTGAAGGCCTGACGCAGGATTTGTATCTTGCGTATGAGGACAGAGCCACAACGACGTCACCGGTTAACTTTTATATGGCATACGGCGGTGCCGAGGTACCGGAGTATGATGTAATTGTCAGATATAATGTTGAAAAACCCTTTGCTTTGTCGGAAATACTGATTTCGGTGCTGATAGCGGCAGTAATCTGTGCAGTAGCATTTATTGCTTTGAGAAAGGCAGCCGATAAAGAGGTTTCCTTAAGGAAAACGGTGCAGGTTGTTGCCAATCCGTTACTTGCCATGGGAGGAATTGCTGTAATCTATGTGACACTCGGTATGAAGCTTTTCGGACCGGACACCAAGAACAATGCATTTATTGCATTGGGATTTCTGATGCTTTTGGCATGTATCGGAGTATGGATTAATTTTACGGATTTCTGTTTGGATTTTGGAAAAATAAAGAAAATCGACATAAGAAAATATCTTCAGATTGTATCAATTGCTACAGCTCTGTGGTACTGCTATGAATATATGAACGGTTTGTATGATATATTCCATTACTACAGCGTATGCAAATTTATGATAGCATTCTGCTTTGTACTTATATTTACCTTTGATAAAAAGGAACTGTTTAACATTCCCAATGCCCTATGGCTGGTTGCAGGTCCCATAATCGGTTATTTTGTTGCAAAACCCCATGTGGGTGAGCCTGAGATGGAAGAAATGTACAGACTTCTGGGATGGTTTATTGCGGTAGCCGGATTTGTGGTAATAAATATTTTCATTGCAATCATACGTTTGGTAAGAAAGAAAGTAACTGTGGCAAAAATCAATGTAAAGTTTTTGATTCCCTTTGGAGTTCTTGCTGTGGGAATGAGTGTTTTTGCCAATAAGAGATACTGGGTTTGGACATTGATGGGTATCTGTGTTCTTACAATTTTCAGACTGCTATTCTGGGAAAAGAGAGCACAGTTTTTAGAGAATATCTGCATGGGAATAATCCTGAATTTTTATATGATGGTATGGTTCTCCATTA
>JAZUKG010000215.1:0-9660 GCA_045643145.1 Lachnospiraceae bacterium
CAATTCATAAGATACCTTCTTCCAGCCATAAATCATGATGTCTCTAAGGACATCATCAATGGAATTCATATGATTATACAGAGACGGTTTCTTAATCCCCAGCGCCTCAGCCAATGTAGTGATGGATAGATAGGCCAATCCATTTTCATTGGCAAGTTTTACAGCCAGCTCTGTGATATCATCTTTTGACAAACCTGTTCTTGGCATACATAGACTCCTCATTATAAACTAACAACGTTAGTTTATAATATACTAACGCTGTTAGTTTTGTCAAGAAAAAGCCCCTATCATTTATTCACTATAGTTTTACCCTCTGACTCTCCCAGGTTAATGTTTCTAATATCAAATATTCCTCCGTTCCAATCGGTCTGCCATCCCGATATGTTGAAAATGCATCGCATGAAAACACATTGCCTTTCCTATTAATCTTTTCAACCAATGTCATTGGGCTGTTAGTCCAAAACAAAATTATAAAAAAACCTCCGGCATCACATTTCTGCAATTACCGGAGGCTCCTTAAAATCTTTGTCATATCTCCATTTTCTATTTTGTTCTCTTTATTTTTCTGATTATTAGGAATAGCGCCATACATGCGAGGACTACCATACCAAAATATCTGCCACCGGCATTCCAGTACATAACCTCACGATTCATGCCAACTTCCTTTTCTCCATATCCCTTAAATGCTTTCTCCTCGGATAGCTCTTTTTGACGTTCTTTGACGATTTCATCCACCTTTGCTTGGTCAACCTTCTCATCAAATTCTTTTAACTTGCTATCATATACCTGTTGCATACGATCTTCATCTATTACCAATTCGCCTGACTTAGACGCTTCTTTATCAACATAATCAGCACGACTTCCAGTATGTTCCGTAGCATAGCCTTCTCTGCTTCCATATAGTTCAGTGATTACTTCTTCTCTGAGCCTTTCGGTAAATTCTTCGGAATATACGATACTATCCGTCTTAGGATCAGGTTTCTGGGAATCCATATCCAGTCGTGGTCTCACAATATCTTGAAAGAGCATTCCGATAAGAAGCACAATAATAAAAGCTAATATAATATTCTCTTTTTTCATTTCTTACTATTCCTTCTTTTGTATCGATTGTTCGGGCTCTTTTCATTCGGCTAAATACTCAACAATCGGATCAATGAATTTCTCATCCGAAATATCATAGGACTGCCCCAGCATTTCTGCCATAGCCTTTTCCTTTTCACTCGGATCTTTCTTCTTTTTGAGTGTAGACACGAGCGCCTTCAATGCCAGTTTAGACGGCATTTTCATTTTAGTATAGTCCAGTCCGCCCTGACAATAAAACAACTGCATATACGCTTTTTGTTCATCTGTGAGCGTATTTTGCAAAAACACATCAACATCCGAATTTTCTCTCGGACTGGCTCCTACACAAAAGATGGCAATCTTTTTGTCTTTCCACATAGCTGCCTTTTGGAAAAACCATTTACCATTTACTATGCTGCCTGCCATTGCCCAGCCGCCATAAACGATCGCATCATATGTATTGTAGAAATCCATCGACTTTTTCTTGGCGTCTTCAATCGTGCATATGTCTGCATTCATTCTCGCTGAAATCCATTCAGCATATCGTTTGGTAAATCCGGTTTGTGAGGTATATATTACTAGGGTTTTCATTACTTTCAAATCTCCTTTTTCTCTGCTTCCTTTAGATGTATTTAGTATAAAATAAAATTGCAAATGCAAATAGGTAATATATTACACATTTGTTATAATATATGTAACACATTACCTATTATCCTGTCAATATTATTTTTTCTATCATTCCATTATTTCATCATAGCAGTGATAGGATTGATTTGTTTGGCTATTGCCATCACTTCATCTGCCTGACTTTCCAAATATTCCTTTAGTGATTCGATATCTGTATCATCAAAGCCGTCATTTTTGATGAGCTGACATCCCGGAACAGAAAACTCGGCTTTTTTTTGTTCATCCATAAACTGAACATATATCATTTTATTCTCGCCTTTTTTTACGATTGGCGAAATATTCATTTTTACATTTGAATTCATAGGTTATCACTCCTATTTTCTATTTCATTGTCTTGGCAAAATACGGACATCTGTCTTTGATACACTGGACGTTCAGCTCAGAATACTCGCAAGTGATGTCTTCGTATTCCAAGGTCAAACCATAATGTGCATTTACATATTCAATACCATTTTTAAATGCAATCATAGCATCTCTTTTGCAGCATCTCGGTCCATTGATTTTACCCAGTTCTCCGACTGCTTTGGAGGTAAACTGCATATGGTCTCCCCAAGTCCCGTCCGTCGATATCGGACCGGTGCCATCCAGGATAGATAAGGCTGCTCCGACCGATGTAATTGCTCCACATATTCCCCAGAGACCACACATCGCTCCCGGCATTCTGGTTCCTTCATTCAGCAGCTTTTCCAGTGCTATATCTAAATCAATATCTCCGCCTGCATTTTTATATGCGACCAAAATACTCGCTCCGTCCAGCACATGATGCTCCGGACCGTGCATATTAATATAATCCTTTTTTGCTATGTTTTTAAATATTCTGACAGGACTGATTCCTGTCTCTTTTTTAATATCTCGAATAATCAATTCGCCTTTTTCAAAAGTTGTCATATGCTTACTCCTGTTTCATGCGACAGCACTCTGATGCTATTGGTTTATTGGTATCAGTGTTTTCTGAGTAGTTCCATAACATCCTCAAAGGTAGCATCATCACTAAGCTCAGCTACTTTTTCCTTGAATTCCTTTATATCAAAATCCTGCGGCATCGGCATTCTGTCACCCGGATTTTGTGGGCCACCTTCATACTCACGGTCATCTAACCTCTTCCCATCTCCCGGGTTTTCTCTGCCCGGAAATTCCTCTCCACCAGGGAAGTCGCCGCCCATTCGTGTTTCCTTGAACACGGAATCCGGTTCATACTTTTGCTCTACACTGTCGATAATAACCGATCCGGACTTATAATATACTCCATCCTCTGAATCGAGCGCACTATCCGGCATACGAACACCATTCACCAAAATAGTACCACCATCCACGAGTATATATCCATTCGAGTCGACTCCGTCTCCTTCTGCTCCGCACACCGTGATATTCACAGTTCCTCCTGTAAAAGCAACCACAGATACATGGTCTTCATTTCCATTCATACCATCATCCTGTGAATTAATCGAGATACTTCCGCCTTTGACATTCAAGTGAAGTTCATTGTCAATTCCTTCAAAGTTTGAATTCACAAATAGGCCGCCGTCTTTTGTTTTCTCACCATCAATGTTCATAGTCATATAGGAATACAGCGCTCCGTCTGTTTTTCTCTGTTTCTTTTGCACTTTTATTTCATCAGTTGATTCATCGTCTTTGTATTTTGTTTTCAGCATACGAAATACATTCGCACCGGAAATATGGTTTTGTGAACCATCTGCGATAATGAGATTGGCACCGGCATCGATTGTCTGAATCGTCGCATCTGCTCTCTCGGTATCTTCCCAGTTGTGATCGCATTCATATACGTTTTTGAATATGATACCCGGAGCTACCGTGCAGGAAACAGTGGCGCCGTCTAAAATAAGTGTTACCTTGGCATTTTCGTCCTCATAGGCATCCTCACCGCAATCTACATTGATTTGTCCATTCCATTCTCCTACCAGGACATAAGTACCCGGCTGAGTAATATGTAATACTTTGTTAGCCGCGGCTTCCTCTTCGCTATGCATCATCTGCGCAGGAATACCATTCCCCAGATTTGGAAGTGTAGCAAATATGTAGTCATCATTTTTGCCGTCATTATAATAATATGCCCACTCCTGCTCTCCGTCATAATTCACTTTCTGAAATTTGTCTTCATCCAGCAGCGGATAATAATACAGTTCCTGATCAATATATACGCCGGCACCAGTTTCCGGTTTTGTTCCTGTATAGTATTCTGCCGGAGCATTTTCTACTTCGTCATGTACCTGACTCGGATCACAATGCCAGGTATAGTCAAACTGTTCTATTTCTTTTCCGTTTGCCTTGGCCTGATTTTGGTTTAGTTCCAGTATCACTGCATCCGGATATTTTTTCTTTTCTATCCGAAGCTGACTTTTTCCGCAGCCTGTCATACCACAAATGATTCCCAGGCACAACCCTGCTATCAGTAATTTTCTCAAATTTTTCATTTTTTTCTCCGTTAATTTCATTTAATGTAATCTGCGTACTTACTCACAATACTCCTTGAGCTTATCGCATAAAATTGTAAAAAACTTGAAAAAAGAGTGAACATTTTGTGTTCAGGCTTTGGTAAGCTGAAGGGATTTTCTGTGTGGCGTTCTGTGATACTTCACTGCAGGATATCCGATTACCAGTGTGGTTACTGCCTTTGGCTTTTTACTGATTCCCATAATCTTTCTGATTTTTGGACTCATATTTACACACATAGTAAAGAAGCCGCTGAATAACACTCCCAGGCCATGCGCCTCTGCCATAAATGCCATATTCTCAGCTGCGAGTGATGCACTGACTGTATCATTTCCGAAAATAACGATGACAACCGGTGCTTTTTTGAAAAAGAAATGCGGACCAATCTTCATGGATGAAAGCTGCGGAATCAGCTTCTTTCCAATCTTAAAGATCCTGCTGAACATATTGACAGCTACTGCTTCGCATTCGTCCTTTTTCGCATCCAAAAGTACATAGCGTGTTCCCTGCGAGTTGGTACCTGTCGGAGCCATACGTCCTGCTTCAAAAATCATATCCAGTACCTCTTTTGGTACTTTCTGATTGGTAAACTGTCTGATGGTTCTGCGTGTCTTGATCGCATCCAGGAGCTGATTGGGATCGAGTCTTACCTGTTCTTCAAACTCCATGGTTTCATCTTCAAATCCACGGATTTTAATCGCTCCGTTTGGACAAATCGCTTCACAGTGACCACAGCCAATACAGCTTTTCCCACCGGCTACTGCTTTTCCGTTTACCAGTTCAATATCAAATCCCACACAGTCTTTTACACACAGACCGCAGCCAATACATTTCTCTGCATCAATACTTACCTGAAAATTCTTTCCCATTTGATCTCCTATTATCGATGATTATTTCATCTGATATTTCTTTAAATCTACGGTTTTATTCGTTACTTCTACGCCTTCTTTTCTCAATAAGTCTGCCTGAATGCCTGCGCCGCCAAAGGCGAAATCATCTGCGAGTCTTCCCTTGGAATCTACCACTCTGTGACAGGGAATAATACCCGGCTCAGGATTTTTATGCAGTGCGTTTCCTACTGCTCTGGCCATTCTTTCATTTCCTGCCATTTTAGCCACCTGTCCATAGGTTGCCACATTCCCACGCGGTATACGCTTGACCGCCTCGTAAATCCTTTTGGTAGGACTGTCTGCTATGAGATCATAGCTTTCGGCTATCATTCTCTTGATGTCTTCTGTCGGAATGCTGCCATCTAAAATAATCGTATTCCAGTGATCCTTATTCTGATGCCAGCCCGGTATGACAGATTTATAAATATCTCTCCAGAAAAAACTATTTTCCGGTAATACCTTTACATTGAGATTAATAAATCCGTTTCTTTCATAGGTCCATAAAAAGGCTTTTTTTGATCCCTTGACGCGAACCAGTTGCCAGTTGTCATCATGAAACGGCGCATCCTGATATGTATTTGGAAAGGAAAGCCCGTAGGCCAGTGCTTCTTCTCTCGTTGTCATAAAAAATCCTCACATGTTACATAAAGTGTAACATGCGAGGACTTAAAATCCAACTGTTTCTTCTGTATAGAAACTCCAATGCTTATGCCAGACCTTTTTCTTCAATCCAGTCATAAATCATCTTTTTACCGCTGCTAAGGAGCTTTCCGCGAATCTGGAATAACAAAATGGTAGCAGCTGTAAAGAATGCCGCAATTCCCAATAAAACTGCAATCTCATGATTTACAGGTGCACCTCCTGAAATCGCGCTTCTAAATGCATCCACAGAATAGGTAAACGGCATAAACACATGTAATGCCTGAGCCAATCCTCCGGAAACTTCGATCGGATAGGTACCTGCTGAACCTGTCAGCTGTAATACCATGAAAATTAGCATTAGGAAACTTCCTACTTTTCCCATGAGTACATTGCAAAAATACATAATGGTCATAAAGGAAATAGCTGTTACCATCGCAACTCCCAGTGTTTTACTCCAGCTCACCGGATGGAATCCGAGTGCTATAGTCAAAACTACCATGACAACAAATGCCATTATGAGCGCCACCGGTCCGGCAATGACAGCCTTGGATGCCCACCAGGCCAGACCATTTTTCAGTTTTCCGCGATATTCAACCAGTGGATACATCAAACAGAATGCAAGACACCCTACCCAGAGACCTACGCTTAACATATATGCCGCCATAGCATGTCCGTTGTTTTCAACTGAGGTAATCATTTCCTCTTTTGTCTCTACCGGTGCAGCAAACATATCCAATGATTCTTCACTGGCATGATTCTGTGCGATTTCTTCTTTCCCATCTGCCAATGCATCATGCAGTGTTACTGTACCGTCATTGAGCTCTGCCAATCCGTCTCCCAGCTCTTTGGAACCGTCTGTCAGCTGTTTAGAGCCATCTGCCAGAGTATTGGCGCCGTCTGCTATTTTACCGGCTCCGTCTTTTAGTTTCTCAGAATTACCGCTCAACTGACTCGTTCCTTCTTTTAGCTGTTTTGCTCCGCTTTGAAGCTGTCCGATACCATCGCTGATTCCGGTTTTTAATTTTCCGGTTCCGCCTGACAGTTCTGAGCAGCCGCTGTTGAGTTTTTGATTATTTGCCTTCAAAGTCTGTAAACCGTTATCTAATTTTTTTACACCATCTGTATACGAATTTAATCCGGTTTTTAATGTTTTTGCTCCCTGAGATAAATCAGAGGCTCCTGTATTGATGGCTGCATTGTATCCATTCAATGTGCCCAGTCCGTTTTGCAGGGTTCCTACGCCCTCTGTATAAGTGGTAATTCCACCAGCCAGTGTCTTGGCTCCTGACGATAAAGATTTAGTTCCTGCGCTGATTTGATTGTTATAGCCCTCTAAAGTAGCCAGTCCGGCATTTAAGCTGTCTACACCGGCTGTATAGGTAGCTAGGCCAGTCTGCAATGCGGTCGAACCCTCTGCTAAAGTAGATAAGCCTGCATCGAGCTGTGTCATTCCCGGAATAAGCTGTGAATCCAGTGCGCTTTTGGCATTTAACAGTCCGTTTTTCAAATCTCCCAGCGCAGAAGCTGACGGCTCCAATACCTGAGTTGCACCTGCTTTTAACTGGGAAATTCCCTGTGATAAATTGACAACGGATCCGCTGCCGTCCGTTGCCAGACCGGCATCCATTCCTGCCTTCATTTGTAAAAGGCCTGAATTGGCACCGTCAACTGCTTCATAGATACCCGGAGCCTGCGGATTTCCTATTTTCAGACTCGGTAATATCTGATTTGCAGTCATCAGGGCTTTCACTTCCTCTGCGGTCGTGATTTGTCCGTTATCTATTGCTGCCATAATCTGGCTAAGTCCGCCGTATACCGCATCAATACCGTTCTTTGCTCCCTGCGTAGCTGTCTGAATCTGACCGGCACTTCCGCTTAATGTTTTCATCATATCCACCAGTCCCGTACCGCCGGCATTTACCTGCGCATCCAACTGATTGATACCTGCATTTAGCTGATTCAATCCGCCAATAGCTGCGTCCATTTTAGCCTGATTTTCTGCAGTCATAGAACCGGCTATGGTACTGCTCATCTGATTGAGACCACCTAAAATCTGACTGCTTCCTGTCTTTAAATCCGTCGCTCCGTCTGATATTTTTTTCGCACCGTCCTTTAGTCCCGTATTATTGGCTGCCAGAGTTTTTGCTCCGCTGCTGGCAGTATCAATTCCCTGGGTATAAGCAGATAACGATTTATCCAGATCCTCTGCTCCCTGTGCCAGAGCACTGGCTCCGGAGTTTAACTTCTCATTGTTTTGTGCCAGTGTATCTGCTCCCTGTTTTGCAGTTTTCACTCCGTCTGTATATGTCTTTAAGCTATCACTTAAGGTCTTTGCTCCATTTGATAAATCGGTAGCTCCTTTATTGATGGTTTTATTATTTGCTTTCAGTTTATCTGCGCCGTCTGCGGCATCCTTTACGCCTTTGGTATATTGTTTTACTCCGTTTTCCAGTGTTCCGGCGCCGTTTGCGAGCTGATCAATACCGGCTGACACACCGCTATCCAAAGTGGCAATTCCGTTTGACAGCTTTGTCACTCCGTCATCGACTTGACCTACACCGTCTGTATAAGTCGTGATACCATCTTTTAAATCCTTGGCTCCGTTTGACAGTGTATCTGCTCCGTCTGTTACCTTTTCCAAATTTTCAGTAATGGTTTCATTTCCATCTATTAACTTGACCTGTCCGTCCAACATTTCCTGTGTGCCGTCTACGGCTTCACCAAAGCCATCCTCTACCTCTGTCAAGGAATCAAATACATTTTCCGCATAGGTTCTGATGATTTCTTCTGTGATGTTTGCTTTGATTTCTTTGACAGCACTCTCACCCAGCTTCATAGAAATATAATTTCGTCCCGGGTTGGTAGCAAATTCCAGACAAAGCTTGGTCGGATCTGTTTCCATCAGTGTTGTTGCATTATGAGAAAACTCTTTTGGAATGGTTACAACCATGTAGTAAGTACCATTTTCCAGTCCCTCTCTGGCAACATTTTCATCGACTACATTAAATGCCATCGCATCATTTTCTTTCAAAGAGTCTGCCAATTGCTGACCCACGGCTAACTCTTTGCCATTGTAGGTGACGGATTCATCATGATTTACCACAGCAACCGGTAAATAATTCAAGTCACCATACGGATCCCACATAGAGGATAGGAAAAATCCTGCATAAATGGATGGAATCAAAATAATCGCACAAAGAACCACCACCAGTAGCTTGTTGTGCCACAAAGAGCTAAGTTCTTCTTTTACCATAAATAAAGCCTCCTTCATTACTGCTTGTTCAACTTTTTTCTTCAAGGCTACTTTAGTAAATAATCACTTGTGGTTCAATGGTCAATATCTTTCCTATTTGTGTATAAATACACACTTATTACTATATCTGTGTAATAACTCGCATAAGTTTATAATCTTTTTATATTTTTATTACTCATCTGTGTATTTTCTCGTTGCATTTTGTCTTTTCTGGGCTATAATCATAACTAACATCGGGTAGTGTCAAGTAGTCAATGAAAATAGTGAATGGCCTCGATTGTAAACAATCGACGCAAAGTTTAAAGGAGTATCTATATGGAAAAAGCATATGCCTTTTTAGAAGAACCGGTATTAAAGGATCGCAGAAAAAAGAAAACTGTCGTAGCTATTAAAATAGCTTTCATGGAATTATTGCAGGAAAAAGAATTAGAAAATATCACGATTAGCGAACTGGCTGAGAAAGCGGACGTGAATCGCAAGACGATTTATAATTATTATGAAAGCATTGAGCAGCTCGCCCAAATCGTGGAGAATAATTTTTATCAGTATATGTTTGATTTACTTCCGGATCAGATTACCATTCAAAACACGGTAGAAATCTACAACTTTCTGGAAACCATCAATAAAATCTGGTTTGAGCACAAGGATCTGATGCAGAGAAACAAAAAGCTCCTG
>JAZUKG010000216.1:0-1883 GCA_045643145.1 Lachnospiraceae bacterium
GTAATCGCAATCATCGCAACAGTTGCAGAAATCATCTGTAGCATTAAAGAGGCAAGAACCATTGACTGGCTTCCCATCATCGCAATATTCACATCATTAACAGTTGCTTTCAGCAGTCAGACAAAGAAAAAAGACGAAGAAGAAAAATAATTTTCAAGCATAAAAAGAATCTGCCATCTCTTGCCAATGTTGATATTCCCAATCCTATATGTTATCCTTCGAAGTATATGAGCTAAAAAACAAAGAAGGAGGGCAACCATACATGAAAGAAAAACTATACACCATCCCTCTAAACGATGCGGTAAATTCAGGGGATGAATGCCCTTTATGCCACATAGAAAGAAACGTCGAGCAGTACTGGCTGGACTTTGTGCTTGGTTCCTCAGCCTCTTACATGGAAGCCGACACCCGCGAAAAAACCGATACCTACGGCTTCTGCCGTGAGCATATCCGCAAAATGTACGATTACGGCAATACATTGGGAAATGCATGGATTTTAAAGACTCACTATATGCGTACCATAAAGCAGATGAAGGATCAATTCAGCAAGTATTCACCTGTCAAAGTTTCGTTAAAAGAAAAATTCAAAGGAACTGCAAGTACCAAAAACCCAATAGCGGAATGGACCGCCCAGAAGGACTGTTCCTGCTTTATCTGCAATGAATTTAACAAGATGTTTGACCGTTATCTTGATACTTTCTTGTATCTTTACAAAGAAGAATCCGATTTTAGGGAAAGAGTAGACTCCGGAAAAGGATTCTGTCTGCATCATTTTGGTATGCTTTGTGAATACGCAGAAACAAATCTTTCCGAAAAAGAAAAAGCTGAATTCTATCCTAAAATGTTCACTCTGATGGAAAAGAACATGGACAGAGTTTTCGAAGACATCAGCTGGCTTATCGAGAAATTCGATTATAAAAATAAAGACGCCGACTGGAAAAATTCAAGGGATGCAGTAGGACGCGGAATGCAAAAGCTTCGCGGTTCCTATCCCGCAGACCCTCCCTATAAGATGAAAAAGTAACTCTCAAATTGAACACTAAAGCGGAGCAGATCATATCGGTCTACTCCGTTTTTTTAATCTCATTGCATATAGAACTCAATCATTTTACTATGTGCCAGCTTCATTTTATTCAAATCCTGAAATCTATGGTCTGCACCCTCTATTTCCATAAATTCAATCACATTATTATCAGCAAAGGCCTTACTCTCTTCCACCGGAATCAATTCATCCTTACCGCCGTGAATCATGAAAATATCATCTGCATAATCCAAATACTCATACTCTCTGATATCTGCCGAAATAGATTCATCCAGAAAATTCTTGTCGATCAAGACCTTCCTGTCAAAGCCCGTCTGAACATCCTTGCCCCTCTCCAAAAGTTCACGGTTTTCATCGTTCATAATGCGATTATAAATTGTTTCACCCATAGTAACCGCTGTACTTCGGAGTGCTATTTTTGAAAAAGGATTGAATCCATGATCATGAATATACTTCAAAATCATATACCCGCCAAAACTCATTCCATAAGCAAAAACTGTCTCAGCCTTCATTTCCTCTTTTACATATTCAAGTACCATGGAAAGATATGTATCGCAGTCTGCTAAAGAAATCTTTTTACGCACATCCTTTCCGTGCGCCGGCCAGTCAAAAATAAGCACCGCCGTCTTCTTCATTTTTGCAAAAACCGCTTCCGCAAAATGATCTGCCGACTTAGTATCTTTGTGTCCGCCAAACCCGTGGCAGTACACAATAACCTTTTCGTTATCCCTGAGGTTTTGGCAAAACAGCTTACACTTCACGCTGTATCCCTGCTTATTAATATCAATGTATCTTACCATTCCAAAGCTCCCAAACCTTACTTTTTATTTATCAGCGCAAG
>JAZUKG010000217.1:0-3431 GCA_045643145.1 Lachnospiraceae bacterium
AGGGTGGAGTCATGGCATCTTCTTATGTAGGCGGACTTAGCGGTGCATTTACTCCGGTCAGCGAAGACCAGGGTATGATTGATGCAGTAGAAGCAGGAGCCCTTACACTCGAAAAATTAGAAGCTATGACATGTGTATGTAGCGTAGGTTTGGATATGATTGCAATCCCGGGTGATACAAAGGCAACTACCATTTCAGGTATTATTGCAGATGAACTGGCGATTGGTATGGTAAATCAGAAAACCACAGCAGTTCGTATCATTCCTGTTATTGGAAAGACCGTTGGAGATACTGTTGAATTTGGCGGATTATTGGGATATGCACCGGTTATGCCGGTTAACCAGTTTAGCTGTGATGCATTTGTAAACAGAGGAGGCAGAATTCCTGCTCCAATTCATAGCTTTAAGAACTAGTTTCAAATAGAAAGAATAGAACAGGTATATAAAATAGGGACATTGCTTATGAGAAAGCAATGTCCCTATAATTATTTAATCCTTATGATTTTTAATGATAAATACAGTTGATATATCTATCTGCCGGTTTGACAAAAGGAACGTCCCTGTGTCAGACAATGATAACCTGGCGTTTGTATTCATTTTTGAATGGCTGGTCAAATTTTTCGCTGACTACACTTTGATATAAGTGAGAGACCAGAATATCCTGATTGAACTGACTCTGGCCATATGGATCCTCCAGTTTCTTGCCGTCAGAGACCTTGGTAATTAATGGAACGCGGCTGCTTTTTGCTATGAGCCCGAGGGTTTCTTTAAAGGATTCTCTAAATCCTAATACACGGCAGTAGAAGACAGTGCCTTCATTCATGTAGTCGTCCAGATCCTCTTTCCTTAAATCTAAAAGGATGTGACACAGCAGTCTGCTGATTCTGGCATAGGTATAGTTTTTTGTTTTCAGGATATCACAAAGCTGTTCATAATCTGTGGTATCAAACATATGCTTTTCAATTCGGTCGGATAAATCCTGATTGATATCAACAAAAGAAGAATAACCATCGTTTTGTTCTAATAAAAGCTTATATTTCAGTCTGGAAGAAAAATCTCTCGGATATATCGGATAGCTTTTTCCCTGTTCCTCTTTTAAGATTTCATAGGTTCCGGCCGGTACCTGAGTTTCAATCATGGATAAATCGCCCTGAATATCCAGCGACTGACGAAGAGCGAGAGCAGAACTAAAGGTCTGATCCAAGCGATATGAATGATAGTCAGCACCGAGTCTTAAAATTGTATATGGCTGAATCTTACTTTTTCTTTTCAGAATGCTCTTGATGTATTCGATACCCAAAATATTATTTGGCGAGCCAATGATATTTTCGTTTTCAGCAAAATGCGGAACGCAGGCTACGAGTGCTCTGTTTCTGGCAACAGGGTATGACTTACCGGCTTTGATTTCAGTTTGGAAGACTTCCTTGAACGGAGCAGGCTCGTTTAATAAAACCTCTGCAACTGCACGAAGGATATTGATATCTCCGCATTCACTGCCAAAACATATGCTGTCAATGCATCCGAGACTGTCTAACAGAGCAATCGCTCCGTCTGCAAAGTATTCTGCACTGGCGCAGGCATAACAGCTGGGCAGTTCGATGACTGCGTCAGCACCTCCCAAAAGAGCCATTTTCGCACGCAAATGTTTATCTGTGATAGCAGGAGTGCCGCGCTGCGTAAAATCACCGCTCATAACAACTAAAACGGCATCTGCACCCGTCACTTTTTTTGCTTCATTAATCTGATATTCATGTCCTTTATGAAAAGGATTGTATTCTGCAATAATTGCTGTGATTTTCATAAATTATTCCCTTAGTCCCTATTATGATAACTTTTTTCCTTTTACACTTTTTTGTGAGTTTTACTAATTATTAAGTCACGATTCTTATCATATCATCTTTTATATAAAGATACAATCAAAAGCAAAAATGAAGCTATAAAATTGTACTTGATTTTGCACAAAATATGAGCAAAAAAGACGACCTCAATGCTTGTTTTCGCCAAGCGAATCTATTATACTAAATGTTAGGGAAAAGGTATAAAGATACTTTCTTTAAGAAGGGAGAACATTATGTCATACATAGATTTAATTAAAGACAAGGCAAGAATGGACAAAAAAACAATTGTACTTCCGGAGACAAATGATAAGAGAACTTTGATTGCAGCATCTCATATTATGGAAGAAGGAATTGCCAACATTATCATGGTTGGTGATGAAGAAAAGATTATGGATGGTGCCGGATGGTTGGAGGTTGAACTCGATGGAGTAAAGGTAGTCAATCCTCAGACCAGTGAATTGACAGAAAAGTATGTCCAGCTTCTGTACGAAACACGTAAAGCAAAAGGCATGACAATGGATAAGGCAAGAGACATCCTGCTAAAGGATCCATTAACATATGGAGTTATGATGGTTAAGGCAAATGACGCAGACGGAATGGTAGCCGGTGCTAACCATGCGACAGCAGATACCCTTAGACCTGCACTTCAGATTTTGAAAACTGCACCGGGTGTGAAACTCGTATCCGGTTTCTTTATCGTAGATGTACCGGATTGCAAATACGGAGCAAACGGAACCTTCCTTTTTGCAGACTGTGGTCTGAATCAGGATCCGACATCAGAAGAGCTCGCAGCAATCGCAGAGTCTTCTGCAAAGAGTTTCCAAACATTAGTTGGTGTAAAACCAATCATCGCAATGCTTTCACATTCAACCAAGGGAAGCGCAAAGCATGCATTGGTTGACAAGGTAGTAGAAGCTACCAAAATCGCAAAGGAACAGTATCCTTACCTTTGTATCGACGGAGAACTTCAGGCAGATGCAGCTTTAGTTCCTGCAGTAGCAAAATCAAAAGCTCCGGGTAGTGAAGTAGCCGGTAAGGCAAATGTACTGGTATTCCCGAACCTTGACTGTGGTAACATCGGTTACAAGCTGGTTCAAAGACTCGGAAAAGCAGAAGCTTATGGACCAATGCTTCAGGGTATTGCAAAACCGGTTAACGACTTATCCAGAGGATGTTCCTGGGAAGATATCGTTGGTGTAGTAGCACTGACAGCAGTTCAGGCTCAGCTTCACTAATTTATGGTATAAACGTTAGATTAATTGGCTCTCCTTGCATATAGTAAGGAGAGCATTTTTATCTTATATATAATACTGGATATTTGATTACAAAACTTAAAAAGTAGTTTGTTATATATAACGGAAAACTTGGAGTAGAGACAGATACCAATGGTCTTTACTATATGCGTAGCCGTTATTATAACGCGGATATTAAGAGATTTATCAATCGTGATACTGTAAGCGGTGATATTACAAATTCACAGTCGCTAAACAGATATGCATATGTACAGGGTAATCCGATTAATCAGGTAGACCCATTTGGATTAAGTCCGATAGAGGATGATAAGATAACAGTCAAGGATTTTATTCATACTGTA
>JAZUKG010000218.1:0-3999 GCA_045643145.1 Lachnospiraceae bacterium
GATCAGCTCACACCCGACCTGTGCCAGCCACATTTTGAAAGGCTCTGCCTTCTTGGAGGGAATGGACTGGATAATGCGAAGAAGCTGCTCCGTAGTAGCAAGGTCGGTAAGACGTTTTTCCCGTCGGCAGTAGTCATTTTCAAACCGTGACAATTTGTCACGGTTTCATTGCCTTCGCTAATTAACCGCTGTTTCAGCTTTCTCCAGTATGCCAACGGATCTTTGCTGTCAGTCAAAACACTGATAGTATCAACGACAGAAAAATACCATTCTTCTTCTGTTTCGTTCCACGCAGTACGGATCGGCTGGTCCTCGTATAATTCTATTTTTTCGTTTTCGGACATAGATGTTCACTTCGTAAGAAAAAGCGATAGCGCGGTATAAAAGGCATACGTTTCCATATACTTATATGAGGGGTGTGCATATGGAATTATACAGTGTTACGATACGCGGGTATAAATATTTCTTTTGTGGGAACCTTTCTCAAAACGATTGCTCAAAAATAGATGCAGTATGTACGGGGTTATCCTCTGATAACTCATCAAGTAGTGCAGATGATCTATTCCAAATGTTAGTCAGGCGCATTTCGGCTGAATTTCGCACCGAAATATATAGAATTCAACCAAAGCATATTTTTCGTATCAACTAGCAATGAGCCTCGTTATATTGTCTCGATAGTTGCATCATCTATTTTAAAAGCTTCTCGCAATATTTGAGTTGAAAACTTACGGTATTGGCTGGATGTATATGCAAATCCTTCTTTTGAAAAATCACAATTCCATCCATTAAAAATGGTATCATAAAACTCAAAATTCTGAACCCCATTTATGCTCAATTGTCTGGTTAGTGCAATAATAAAACCGTTAATGGAAATAACAGACAACAATTTCGAGGCAGGGTCGTTCCACTGGCTATTAAGATTCTTTTTTATAGCCCCGAAATAATTTCTTAAAGTCTGATCGCAATAGTTCACATAATCCTCGATGGCTGAATTCTTCATAGCCAACAAATCCTCTTTATTTCCTGCCCAGTATGTATATAGGCTCTGTTTTCCATCGGAGGGATTAACTGTAACCAAATAACGTAATGCGAAACGGACTATTGAGGCCGTTTTTATTTTTCCTCCGTCCAGTGTGGAAATTTGAAGCAGATTTCGGAATATGCCTTGTTTGTTGAGCTTTTCGATTACAAATTGCGCAATACTCTCGTCTGCTATCGGGTTCTGAATTCGCTTGATTTGTAAGAGCACATTTTGAGGAACAAGTTTTGCATTACTATTGATATCAACGAAAATTTCACTTTGAATGCGAACACGCTCTTCCTCGCTCATTTCTTTCGGAAAAACAAGTCCCGTGACAAGCAAATGTAATTCTTTTCGCAAAGTGCTGATTGTTCGTTCCTGCTGAGAATCCACACCACTTTCATAATGTGCAAAAATCCTGTGCTGACCATCAATAACACATATGCTATTCATTTCTTTTGGGAACACGAGTCGGCAATCACCCTCCAGATCACCAATCTGATCGATCGTCTTATAATCGCCTTTTCCATCGCGAAAACGAACACTATCCGGGAGTCCTACGATTATATTATTGTAAAAAGCTTCACCTTTCGTTTCTAAAAATGATCTGATACCCTTTATTTTGGCTTTATCTATCAATCGTTGATATAGCCATATTGAATCTGACCAATTATCTTTACGCATTACGTAACATGTATTCATTAAATCTTCGGCCGACATCATAAATGACACAATACGTACATTGTTCTTTAACCCTGTAAAAGATTTAGGATAAATAATGGGCGCTACGATTTCTGCCGAATTAGTAGTACTGGAAATTGGCCCAATATCAGTATTCTTTACGCCGAGAAAGCGGAACACTTCATTTCGTGCAGAGTGTCTAATGCACTGCGAAATCCATTGAAAATAATTCAGTGTTTTAGGTTGCACAAAAATTAGCTCAGGGAATAATTTATAATCATCATCCGAAAGTTCTATTTCTTCTTTGGAAATATATAAGCCGAAAGCTTTAATCCGCTGGGAGTCATACTTTTTCAGTTGAGCTTCTTTGTCCGGAAACAGTTTTACCAATTCAGCTATGAATGATGCTATGTTCCTTTTAATTTCTCCAAAAGCCTCATTTTTTGTGCGAATATGGTCTCTGATGTTTTTGGGCTTTGTTGTTGTATCCTCACAAATCAACCAAATATTCTCATAGATAAACAATGCATCTACTTCAACGGTTCTGAAGCCAATATGCATCTCATTATCATTTGTCGGAATATAAGAAAAACCCGAGCTCTGAAATGTATTGACTATTTTCTTCTTAAACACACTTTTTGCGCGCTTTTCTAATTGCTCAGGGGTAGGCACTCTTGATTTCCGGTTTTTCTTATTATTCGCCTTTTTCATCATTACCCTCCCTAATCTTTCTGAACTCTTCTGGAAGCTTTGCAACTGCTGCATTTTGGTTCGGCTCAATTACAGGCTTGTCTTCCCGAATTCGTGCATTTCCATCCGCTGCATCTTTTAATCTCACTGCTGAAATATCATAGTATTCTTTTACTATTTCTGCACCAGCAAATTTTCTGTTCTCCAGTATGGCTGCTACACCTGTTGTTCCCGAACCCATAAATGGATCCAAGACAAGGACGCCGGGCAGGGTCAGTGCCCGAATTAGTCTTCTGGGAATTGCAACTGGGAACTGACATGGATGATCTGTTTTTTCAACATGCCGAGCTTTTACATTGGGAATATCCCATACATCAGAACTTTCATCCGGGATGTCCCACACATCTGACGGATTTTTCCCAAGTGGATTGCCACTCAACTGTCCTTTATTCGGTCCTTTATAAGATCGTTTCCCGGGATATTTCTGAGGCACCCTAACTGCATCTAAATTGAACTGTTCTTGATTTCCTTTGGTAAACCAGAGAATAGTCTCGTGTCTTCCGCTAAATCGTTTCGTACTATTGAGACCGTGCCCAAATGTCCAAATAATTCGATTACGCAAAATAAATGGATACTCTTTCTCTTCACTCATGGATGTAAATATGTCATATACGACAAAATCCAGCGGTATCACACATTTATCCGATACATGGTATCCTACTTGCCAGCATATGCTTCCACCCGGTTTTACTACACGATACAGCTCATCAAACATAGTTTCGTGTTGCTTCCGGAATGATTTAATATCATTATGCGGGTCTTCATATTCTTTTCCAATACAGTATGGAGGCGACGTTATCACTAAATCCACGGATTCATCTGGCAAATTAGCCAAAAGATTCATACAGTCTCCATTATGTAATGTAACTCTATTACTTTCCCGATATTTCTTGTATATTCGCATAACAGGTAACCCTCCCTGTTTTTTGTGTTTACTATGTGGAAAAATCGCAAATTGTATATAATATTTCCTAATTATTTTTAATTATTTTTCAGTACGATTCCGAATATCATTCAGCCATTCTCCCTTATATTTGAAGAATTTTGGCCCGGCAATGGCTGTTTTTGTGTTTAGAAAGTGCTTTGCCAGAGCCGTCAACGACCATGTTTCGCCGTTATAGCTGACGTGTTTATCGTCGACTATTTCGCACAGCTCGCCAGTGTGATCGTTGCCGTTGCAGAAAAATTCGATCCGCTCACCGATGGCAATATTACACATGGAGAACGCAAACGGTGACAAACGCTCCTGGTGCTGTTCACTGATCTCCTGTGCCAGCGTTTCATCCTGCCGTTCTGCCGCAGTAGCTTTCCACTTTTTCAGTCGATGGGTGTATCCGTTGATTTCCGCAATGGCTTCCAGAATGGAGTATGCATCTTCAGCCAGCATAGCATAAAATTCTCGGACACGTTTTTTGCCGTCAATTTCTTCTGCGGAGCGCAGATCGGGATTCAGCTTGTCCAGAATGGAATGCAGCTTTTTGTCAGAGAGTGCCGAGTCCACCTCGTATGTAGCATATACGCGAAAAGCAAACGGTACTGCTGTGCTC
>JAZUKG010000219.1:0-21670 GCA_045643145.1 Lachnospiraceae bacterium
ATTAACATTACTGGTTGACCGTAGAAATGTTTTTATCAGTAACAAATTGTTACTTAACATCATCAATCACCTCCAAGAAAACATCTTCCAAAGACTTGTCGCCCACCAGTTCTTCTGTTACTCCACTGGCGATAATCTTTCCACCTTTAATAATTGCAATTTTATTACAAAGTTTTTCTGCCTCATCAAGAACATGTGTTGAGAAAAACACCGCCGAACCGTTATTACAAAGTTCCTTCATAATTTCTTTCAATGTATGAGCTGCGTTAGGGTCAAGGCATACAAAAGGCTCATCTAACACAAGAAGCTTGGGATTATGAATAAGTGCACCGATAATGGCCACCTTCTGCTTCATACCGTGAGAATAAGAGGCAATCAAATCTCCCAGAGCATCTGTGATTTCAAAAAGTTCTCCATACTTCCTGATACTATCAGAACGTTCTTTCGAACTGATACCATAAGCATCAGCTACAAAATTCAAGTACTGAATACCGGTAAGGTTTTCATATATATCAGGATTGTCAGGAATATAAGCGGTAACCTTCTTACACTCCATAGGTTCTGCCTTTACCGAATGACCGTCTACCCAAATCTCTCCTTCAGTAAAATCCAGCACACCTACCACAGCACGAATCGTTGTACTTTTTCCGGCTCCGTTATGTCCGATAAACCCAAAGATATCTCCTGCTTCCACACAAATAGTTACATCATCACAGGCCTTCTTATCTCCTGCATATATTTTTGTATAATTTTTAATATTAAGCATATTTATTTCTCCATATCCTTTTTATAATAAATGTACCTAAATAAGTATTCTCTTTTCATCATCATGTCAATAGGTATTATGAATTTGTTCCATTATTTCTCGAATTTTATCGTAATCTTCCCTGGTATCCATATCCCATAATTCGTACTCATCCATTGCTTCCACATAGCGTACCTTTTCGGAATTTTCTTTGATAATTTCACTTCCGCCCTTCCCTTCTGAAAGCGATTTTAAAGCAGTAAAATATTCCTTTCCAAAAAGAACCGGAGAGCCAAGCTGCCCCTGATATGACATTCGGTAAATCCCCTCTTTTTTCTCCGTGGCCATACTGAGCATTTTTTTAAGCGAATCGCTTTTGACAAAAGGCATATCTGCCTGACAAAAAACACATCCCCACAGCATTCCTTCCATACCTTCATTCAGCTTTTGTATGCCCAGACGAACCGTGTCATTTCTACCCGGCAGCTCATGACAGACTACCGGTATCTGCCTTTCCAGACACCACGATTCTACCTTTTTATTTCGAGTAACCACTACGCGTTTTTCAAATAATCCTTCTGTAGCCTCTACGATATATTGTATCATCGGCTTTCCTAAAAGCTCTGTCATCAGCTTGTCACCGCCAAATCGTTTTCCCATTCCGGAAGCCATAATCACGCAACCATATTTGGGCTTCGTTTCAAAATACTGTTCATAGAGCTTTTGATTGTGCTGTATACAGGCAGTTCGATAAGCTTCATATCGCATCATAAAATCCCGGGCCTGATCAGTTAATACACTGCCTCCGCCTGATTTACCTCCGATTTTTCTGACAGTCAGTGAAAATCCGAGAGACTGTTCTGCATTCTTTATCAGCTTGGTCGCCTTTGAATAGGCCATTCCCAGCTCAAATGCGCCCGCTCGCAAAGAGCCGGTTTCTTCTACCTTTTTTAAAAGCCTGTACGGACCTTCACCAAAAAATTTTTCATCCTGTTCATTCAAAAAGATTAGTTTTGTTGTCACCTTCATAAAATCTGTACTACCTACCTTTTTGCCTTATGCCTGTACCATGACAAGCTCCTTTTTCCCGTTTTCTCTCGTATATTCTATCAGACGAATCTTTCCGTACAATTTAGAGAGCTTTGCCTGCGTTTCTGAAATCGGATCCTCCTTGGGTTTGATTTCATCAACAATTTTTCCCTGCTTCATCAGATAAATCCTGTCGCAATAAGACAACGCCAGTCCTGTATCATGTAAAGTTACCAGTACTCCTGTCTGCTGATTTTTTACACGCTCATAAATACTTTCCAAAAAAGCATTTCTCATACTGAAATCAAGTGCTGCATCCGGCTCATCCATCAACAGAAGTTTTGCATCTCTTACCATGCTTCTGGCCAGTATACAAAGTCTCTTTTGTCCTTCACTCAGCTCCATATAATTTGCATATAAAAAGTCCTCCAGTCCGACTCCCTTTAGCTCTTCTTTAGCTCTTTTTTTCATAGCTTCTGAAGGACTTTCTAAAAGCCCCAAATCCGGATGGAACCCCATCAAAACTGTTTCCATGACAGAAATATCAATAGAAAGTCCGCTTCTTTGAGGCACATAGCTGCACCGCTTTGCCAGTTCTTTTTCTGACATATTTTGTATATCCTGCCGGTCCAAAAGTATGTTTCCCCGATATGAAATTCCTTTACACAGCGCCTTCATCAGAGTGGATTTGCCACTGCCGTTTGGTCCCAAAATACCAACAATTTGTCCCGTTTCTGCATGAAAAGATATTTCCCGGATTATTTCTTTTTTTCCATATCCTGCATATATGTTTTCTACCTCTAACAAGGGCATCTCTTTTCCTCCTCATTGTCTCGATTGCCTGTAAACGAGACTATCACTGTTTCTGTCACTTCACACTGCTTCTGATAATCAGAAGTATCAGGAAAGGTACACCCAGCATTCCTGTAAAGATACTGACCGGAAGTTCTGTCTGCGCTATGCTTCTGGCCAGCATATCTGCTATGAGCAGAAACATACCGCCCAGAATGCCGGAGAGAAACATCGTTTCCAGTTGATTATTGCCGGTCAGCTTTCTGCCGCAGTGCGGTGCCAACAATCCGACAAAACTGATAATACCTGTCATGCTGACGATACCGGCCACAGACAGGGTAGCCAGGAAAAGTAAAAAGAGACGCATTTGAGAAACCTTTACTCCGAGCATCCCTGCTTCTGTTTCATTCATGGATAATAAAAGACTCTGTCTGTGCAACAGAAAAAGCAGCAAAATACACACAATACAAATAGGAATATTGACACGAATAATGCTGCTTCGAATACCGTTTAGTCCTCCCATAATCCAGTATTCAATCGAAGCGAGTTCTTTTTCCGGATCCGCCATACGCTTTAGCACCATCAGGATCATCTGCGAAAGTGCATGTATGGCAATTCCTGCGAGCACCACCGTTGTTTTGTTGCCGCTTCGATCGATGGAGGCAAATAACAGTGCCAGTAAAACTGCCCCGACTGCTCCTAAAAAAGAACAGATAATAATGGAGTGGACTCCAGATAAAAATAATATTCCGATTGCAGCTCCTGCACTGGCTCCGGAAGACACCCCTAAAATATCCGGAGAAGCCAGCGGATTTTTAAAGACCATCTGGTAGATAAATCCTGCTACCGCAATCGAAAATCCTCCGACGCATCCCACCAGCACTCTGCTAAAACGCAAGTTCCAAAATACATTCCACTGCATGGGGTCCTTTGCCTTTAGCAGCTCAATGGAAAGCGGATACTTTCCTATAAATAAACCGATTAAAAAAAGGGCACATAAAACCAGTGCCCCTACTATATTAAGGATTACATTTTTCTTTATAAGAAAATCCGTAGAATGTTTCATAATACTCTTCCACCATACTCTCATACTCATCCTGCGGTATCCGATCCGGATGTAAAACACCGGCCAGATACACAGCACCTAAAATTCCGGAAGGAACCGGACTGTCCCATGCCTCTGCGGCTGACGGAATCTGATATACCTTCTGATCCCTGATTGCCTGACAATCCTTTAACCCGTCATCTGCAAAAAGCTCTTCCATGGTATATTTGGCATCCGATGCCATCGCAATTACCTGCGGATTCCATTCTAAAATTTGCTCGTAGCTACTTTCTACCCAGTATGTATCATCAATTTCTCCGGCTACGTTTTTACCACCGGCCATGGAAATCAAATCATTTTGATACATGCCTTTGGATGCCGTAGATAAAAAGCTCGAATTTCCGCCCAAATATACACTCGGTCTTTCACAGCCTTCCAGTTTTTCTGATAAATAACGCTCTTTTTCCTGTATATAATCCACGAGTTTATTGGCCTCATCCGAGTGATCAGTTGCCTGTCCGATTAAAAGCAGCATTTCCTTGATCTCGTCCTGACCCTCCGGATTAACCACCATAACCGTAATGCCCAGCTCCTCTAACGGCTCAGCCATATCCTTGGCTCTCATCGGTAAAATGACCAGATCCGGACCTATCGAAGCGCAGGCTTCCAAATCCAGTTCCTTGGGACTTCCTACCTGCGTTTGTTCCAAAAGTTTTGGTGCACACAAACCATATAATGGGCGCTTCCCCGGCTCTGATTCAATTCCCTTGATCTGATCCTCGAGTCCCAATGCTAAAAGTGCACTGGTAGAAATGTAATAAACACTGACCAGACTTTCCGGTTTCTTTTCTAAAACGACCTCTCTGCCATCCTGATCCACAATTGTCATAGGATAGTTTTCTTCCGTTTTTTGAATATCCTCTGCTTCTGTCTGCTCCGGTATATCTGCAACGACTTCCTGCTTTGCATTTTCCTCCTCAGGCTTTGGTGTATTGTCTGCACCACAGCCGCATAATAAGAAAAGTGCTGTCATCACACAAAGTAGCTTTACGATATTTTTTTTCATCTTTTACCTCGTTATACTAAAATAAATATAACGAATTATAACAATATTTATTTCCAATCGCAAGTATTATTGGTAAACTATATTTGTATGGACATTTTTAGCAGAAAAATGGGGTAAAACCCGTTAGGAGAAACCTATGATAACAATTCAGAAATATATCAGACCGCAAAGTCTGGAAGAAGCATATCAGCTGAATCAGGCAAAAAACAGCCGTATTGTTGCCGGTATGCTGTGGATCAAAACCGGCTCCGGAAATGTAGGAACTGCCATTGATTTATCTGACCTGGGTCTAAATACAATAGAAGAAACCGAAACCGAATTTTCCATCGGTGCCATGGTCAGTTTAAGAGCGATTGAAATGCATGAAGGCTTAAATGCTTATTCTCAAAATGCAGTAAGAGATGCAGTCAAGGATATCGTCGGCGTTCAATTTCGAAATATGGCAACCGTTGGCGGAAGTCTTTGGGGGCGCTTTGGTTTTTCGGATGTTTTGAGTGTGTTTTTATGCATGGACAGCTATGTGGAGCTTTATAAAGGCGGTATTCTTCCTCTGGAGGAATTTGCCAACATGAAATACGATTCCGATCTTTTGGTACGTTTGATTGTCAAAAAAACACCGGGCTGTTTTGCCTATAGTGCTATGCGTGCTCAAAGAACTGATTTCCCGGTTTTAACCTGCGCTGTATCGTATATCAATCAGGTCTGCAAAGTAAGCATCGGTGCCAGACCTCAGCATGCCATCGTCATAAAGGATACAGAAGGAATTCTCACAGAAGGCATCACTTTGGAAAGTGCTCAAAAGATGGCTGAATATGTCGCCGAGCAGACTCCGACATCAAGTAATCTTCGCGGAAGCAGTGAATACCGTACACATCTGGCAAAGGTACTCACCCATCGAAACCTGCTGAAGTTAGGAGGTTTATCATAATGGATATTAAACTGAAATTAAACGGTAAAATGATTACCGACACAATAGATGCAGATTTACTGCTGATTGATTTTTTACGCAGCCATGGCTGCCTGAGTGTAAAACGCGGATGTGAAACCTCAAACTGCGGACTTTGCACTGTACTTATGGATGATATGCCTATCCTTTCCTGCTCTATGCTGTGTGCCAGAGCCGACGGGCATGAAATCAAAACTCTGGAAGGCTTACAGGAAGAAGCCTCGGCCTTTGTCGGTTTTATTGCCGATCAGGGTGCGGATCAATGCGGTTTCTGCAATCCGGGCTTTGTCATGAACACCATTGCTCTCCTGCGTGAGAATCCGGATCCGACAGATGATGAGATTCGTCAGTTCCTGGCCGGTAATCTGTGCAGATGCAGCGGATATGAAGGACAGCTTCGCGGTATCAGAGCTTATCTTGACAGCCGCCAGGAAAGCTAAGGAGGTTTTTATGCAGCACAAAGAATACAATGCGATTAATAAATCCGTACGAAAAAAAGACTCCATCCAGCTTTTACTCGGAAAGCCTGTTTATACGCAAGACGTAGTACCTTCGAATGCTTTGGTGGTAAAGCTCCTTCGAAGCCCTCACGCAAATGCGATTGTAACTACGATTCAAACAAAAACAGCAAAGCTGGTACCGGGAGTAGTCGATATCTTTACCTGGGAGGATGTTCCGACAGAACGATTCACCAATGCCGGACAGACCTATCCGGAGCTTTCACCATATGATCGTCTGATTATTGACAGACATGTTCACTGCGTCGGAGATGTCGTCGCCATCATCGCAGCTGAAACAGAAAAGGCCGCTTTAAAGGCTATGAAATTAATTAAAGTAGAATATGAAGTATTAGAAGCAGTTCTGGATTTCAGAACAGCCAAGGATAACCCAATTTTAGTTCATCCTGAGGATAACTGGGTCCCTACGGTTGATGTAGGCGGAGACAATCTGCGAAATCTGGTTGCCCATGAGGAAAATTCGCACGGGGATGTAGACGGCGTCATGGCAGACTGTGATATTGTCCTGGACCGTACTTATCATACCAAAGCTTACAATCAGGCTATGATGGAAACCTTTAGAACCTATACCAGCATGGACCGCTACGGAAGACTCCATGTAATATCTTCTACACAGATTGTCTTTCATGTTCGCCGAATTCTCTCTCACGCACTCGGAATTCCGAAAAACAGAATTCGAGTCGAAAAACCGCGTATCGGCGGAGGTTTCGGAGCCAAGCAAACTGCAGTCAGTGAAGTGTATCCGGCTTTTGTTACCATGAAAACCGGTCGTCCTGCCATGCTGATTTTTACTCGTGAGGAATCACAGATTGCCGGTTCTCCGCGTCATGAAATGGAAATACGTGTCAAACTGGGGGCCAACAAGGACGGAAAAATCCGAGTTTTGGATTTATATACTCTCTCAAACAGCGGTGCATACGGGGAACACGGACCGACTACTGTAGGACTTTCCGGTCACAAATCCATCCCTATGTATACAGGAAGCCTGGAAGCACATCGTTTCAACTACGACGTAGTTTATACCAATACCATGGCAGCCGGTGCTTATCGAGGCTATGGTGCAACGCAGGGAATCTTTGCTCTGGAAACTACGGTAAATGAACTGGCAGAAACCCTCGGCATCGATCCTACACTGATTCGTGAAAAGAACATGTTAAAAGAAGGCATGTTAATGCCTGCTTATTATAATGAAATAGCCAGTGCATGCGCGCTGGATAAATGTTTAGATCACTGCAAGGAAATGTTCCGCTGGGATGAAAAATATCCGGTACGTGATATGGGCAACGGCAAGATTCGAAGCGCCGGCGTAGCTATGGCAATGCAGGGCTCCTGTATTTCCAATCTGGATGTAGGTTCCGCTACTGTCAAGTTAAATGAGGACGGTGCCTACAACCTGCTGATCGGAGCCGCTGATATGGGAACAGGCTGTGATACCATTTTGGCACAGATGGTGGCAGAATGTATGGACTGCAGCGTGGATGACGTATCTGTATTTGGTGCAGATACCGATGCTTCCCCTTATGATTCCGGATCTTATGCTTCTTCTACCACCTATATCACAGGTAAAGCGGTAGAAAAGGCTTGTACAGATTTGAAAAAGAAAATGTGTACCATTGCAGCTGAAACACTTGACTGTAGTGAAGAGGAAATTATATTTGAAAAAGGACAGCTTCGCAGAATCAATACCGATCAGGTGGTTACCACCAGAGAAATCGGTTGCAAGGCTCAGTTTAACAGTTCACAGATTGCAGAAGCCTCTGCTTCTCACGCATCTCCTGTATCACCACCACCATACATGGTCGGCATGGTAGAAATTGAACTGGATAAGCTTACCGGCGAAGTTACGATTTTAGATTATATGGCAGTCGTTGACTGCGGTATTCCGATTAATCCTGCTTTGGCCCGCATTCAGGCAGAAGGCGGTATTGTACAGGGAATCGGACATACTCTGTTTGAAAATATTACCTTTAATGATAAGGGAGCACTGGCTGAAAACTCCTTTATGCAGTATCGTATCCCGACCCGACTGGATATGGGAAAACTCAAGGTAGAATTTGAACACAGCTATGAACCTACCGGTCCGTTTGGAGCAAAATCCATCGGCGAAATCGTAATTAACACACCGGGGCCGGCCATCGCGCATGCTATTTATCGTGCGACTCAGGTATGGCACCGTGAACTTCCTATTACACCGGAACAAATTGCGCTTGGCAAACAGGCGACAAAATAAAAACACAAAAGAAAGGTTAAAAAAATGAAAAAAGAATTTCAGTTATCGAAAGAAGCTTTTCAGTTAGACGGAAAAATGCCTCTTTCCCAAGCAATCCCTCTCGGCTTACAGCATGTTTTGGCCATGTTTGTCGGAAACCTCACACCGCTTCTGATTATCACAGGAGCATGTGGCCTCGCAGGTGGTGATTTCTCCGGTCTGCAGCTTAACCTGTTACAAAATGCCATGTTAATTGCAGGTATCGTCACTTTAGTACAGCTCTTTTCTATCGGACCTGTCGGTGGTAAAGTACCGATTATCATGGGAACCTCTTCCGGATTTATCGGAGTATTCAACAGTGTAGCCGCTACCATGGGCGGAGGTGTTCTGGCCTATGGCGCAATCATGGGAGCTTCTATTGTAGGTGGTATTTTTGAAGGTGTTTTGGGATTTTTCTTAAAACCGCTTCGTAAATTCTTCCCTTCCGTAGTAACCGGTACTGTTGTATTATCCATCGGTCTTAGCCTGATTTCAGTCGGAATCAATTCCTTTGGCGGTGGTAACAATGCAAATGACTTTGGTTCTATGGAAAATATCCTTTTGGCACTTTTTGTATTAGTAATGATTTTATTCTTTAAGCATGCAACCAAAGGCTTTACCAGTTCTTCTGCTATTTTACTCGGTATTATCTGCGGCTACATCGCAGCAATCATCATGGGTCTGGTACTTCCAACCACAGGAATCAATGCAGACGGTGTGGAATATACCAAAGGCTGGGTATTAAACTGGCAGAAAGTTGCAGATGCTGCCTGGTTTGAAATTCCCAGTATTTTACCTGTAAAACCTGTTTTTGATTTAAGAGCTATTATTCCTGTACTAATCATGTTTATTGTAACTGCAGTAGAAACTGTAGGTGATATCTCAGGAGTTATGGAAGGTGGTTTAGGCCGCGAAGCAACAGACAAGGAACTTTCCGGCGGTGTAATCTGTGATGGTCTCGGTTCCAGCTTTGCAGCACTTTTCGGTGTACTTCCAAATACTTCCTTTAGCCAGAACGTAGGTCTCGTTGCTATGACAAAGGTAGTAAACCGTTTTGCTCTCGCAACCGGTGCAATCTTTTTGATTCTTTGTGGTCTTTGTCCAAAGCTCGGTGCTTTAGTTTCTATCATGCCGCAGGCAGTTCTCGGCGGTGCAGCAGTTATGATGTTCTCTTCTATCGTAGTCAGCGGTATTCAGCTCATCACAAAAACACCTCTGACCGGAAGAAACTTATCTATCGTTTCCGTAGCACTCGGCGTCGGATATGGTATGGGTGCAAATGCCAGCATTTTATCACAGGCTCCACAGCTGATTCAGCTCGTATTTGGTGGTTCAGGAATCGTTCCGGCCGCTATGGTTGCTATTTTATTAAACATCCTTCTTCCAAAGGATAAAGATTAAGCTTTAAATTTATTTGTACATAGAAAAAGAGCATTTTTGAGGAAAATCCTCAATAAATGCTCTTTTTTATTATACATTATTATTTATGGAAAATGCCTATTCACTTATTTGAAATCCCAATACATATATGCTACTATTTTTGTATTAAAATTACCCATGTCATAATAGGATGAAAATAAAATGAATTTAGAAAACATAAATCAATCACTTGTCATTGTACGCGGAGGCGGAGATTTAGCCAGCGGTACCATTTCCAAGCTATACAGATGCGGCTTTTCCGTGCTCATACTGGAGACAGAGTCCCCATCTGCGATTCGTCGCAATGTAGCTTTTAGCGAGGCCGTATATCAAAACACTCAGACGATTGAAGGCATTACCTGCTATCTGGCACAGGATATAAATCAGGCAGATGCTTTTCTAAAAGAAGGAAAGCTGACCATGCTGGTGGATCCGACTGCCCAAAGCGTAACAGAAAAAAAGCCCCTGGCGCTCATCGATGCGATTCTAGCCAAGAAAAATCTCGGAACCACTCGTGATATGGCACCTATTACCATCGCACTCGGTCCCGGTTTTTGCGCCGGCCACGACGTAGATGCTGTGATTGAGACCAAACGTGGTCACAATTTAGGACGAGTCCTCTATCAGGGAAACGCTGCTCCCAATACCGGTATTCCTGGAAATATTGCAGGCTTTGACAAAGAGCGCGTTATTCACAGCCCGGCCGAAGGGATACTGCGAAACATATGTCAAATCACTGATACAGTCAAAAAAGGCCAGGAAATCGCGCAAATCGATACTGCAAGCGGAGTAGTTTCTGTCTATGCTACCATAGACGGGCTTTTGCGAGGCCTCATTCGAGACGGCTATCCCGTAACCAAAGGATTTAAGATTGCCGATATCGATCCCAGACTCAATGAATATGACAACTGCTTTACCATATCCGATAAAGCACGCTGTATTGCCGGCGGTGTAGTCGAAGCTTTATTTTATCTCATGAACGAAAATAACCAAAGATAGTGTAATGTAAAATATGAAAACGGAGAATCGTCTCGACCGAAACAAACGAGACTGTTATAAAAGGAGAACGATATGATTACCTGCGTAATCGGTTCGGGCGGAAAAACCACCCTGATTCACCAGTTAGCTATGGGCTACCGAAAAGAAAACAAAAAGGTTTTTATCACCACAACAACCCATATGAAAATAGAACCGGATACACTTGTAACCGAGAATCCCGATGAAATCATTCAGGCTATAAACGAAAATGGCTTTTGTTTTGCCGGTGCGCCCTGCCAGGAGGCCGGTAAATTATCCGCTTTGCCGGAAGCTGTTTTGCAAAAGGTTATTCCCTATGCCGATGAAGTTTTGATCGAAGCAGATGGCTCAAAACGTCTGCCGCTTAAATTTCCAAATGATACCGAGCCTGTCCTGGTGCCGGGCTGCGAGCGCATCATTGTCGTATCCTCACTGCTTGCACTGAAAAAGCCTGCCAAAGAGGTCGTACACCGATTGGAACTGGCACTTCCTGTACTGAATATAAAAGAGGATACTCCGATTTTAGAAACGCATATTCAAACATTACTGAGGGAAGGATATTTAAAACCGCTTATGAATCATGGATATAAACCTGAAATAAAAATAACACACGATAACAGCCTTTATCAAAGAGCTCTGGCTGCGCTCATACAGGCGGATATGGATGTTTCCGTTTTGGATTCAAACTGGTTTAAAGAAAAACCCCGCTTATTTATTTGCGGAGCCGGACATGTCGCAAAGGAGCTGGCAGATATTGCTTCCTATTTAGATTTTCGTATTACTGTCATGGATAAAAGAAGTGAATTTGCCAATAAAGAACGTTTCCCGCAGGCTGAGGAGGTCATCTGTGCTTCCTTTGATGAGCTTCCTGAGCATTTAGAAGACGATACCTACTACGCTGTCGCTACTCCGGGACATCAGGATGACTATACCTGTGTAAAACATATATTAAAAAGCAACTATTCCTATTTAGGCATGATCGGAAGCCGCAAAAAAGTAGCCACCACCCGAGAAAGACTGTTAGCAGACGGATATACTCAGGAAAAAATAGATACCATGCATGCCCCTATCGGACTGGCAATCGGTGCTGTAACTCCCGGCGAAATCGCCATCAGCATCCTGGCTCAAATCATTGAAATCAAAAATAAAAAAGCCGGTTCCTCTGCTTGTGCTGAAATTCTGCAGTCACAGGAAAACGGCGTTCTTTGCATTATTATTGACAAGACCGGTTCTGCGCCAAGAGGCGTCGGCAGTATGATGCTGGTCACAGAGCACGGACAGATTGATACCCTGGGCGGCGGAGCCATCGAAAATCAGGTCATAAGGGATGCTAAAGGAGTCACCACTCCCGCTATCAAAGAATACAATTTAGGACCTTCCGATGTTGCCAAGCTCGGCATGATTTGCGGCGGAAAAAACCGGGTACTGTTTATCCCCTTACCGCGTATCTGATCGTTTTTATATCCCCATTCCATATGTAAATGTATGTACCAAAAGCATCCAGAGTAGTACAGCCAAGTTGCAGGCACCGCTCCACAGCCAAAGTGTTAGCGGTCTGGCAACGCTGTACTGCTCTTTTTCTTTTTTTACAGCCTGAATCAGCATGGCAAAAAAAGAAACAATGCCAATCACGCAATTGGCTATCAAAAGTCCCACTCCCAAACCTATCGCACCTCGGTAAAACAGACGAAACCATCCCTCCGCACGCTCATATTCTTCCAATAAATGCTGCGTATACAAGCTGCTCGAATCATGATAAAAGAAGAATGCAAACATACCCAATAGACCGATGCCAAACGGCAAAATGGTCTGCAGTATAAATACGGTTCTAAATTTTTTATTCTGAAACATCGTTTATTCCTTTCTGTTATTCTCTGATTTTATGGATACTATCCCGAAGCTTTTCAAAATAACTCAAAGCCTTGGCCAAATCAATATTGGAATAGTTTATGATATAGTGATGCTCACCGGCATCCGCTTTTTCCATATTGTAATCCCTGACCGAACTGACATGCATGCCTTCCTGCATCAGGATTATTTTAAATTCCTTTTCCGAAACGGATATCACAGAGCTTAAATCCAAAATAAAATGAAGTCCGGAATCATTCTCAATGACTCTGTATTCTTCCTGATCAAAGACCCTATCCAGAATTTCCAGAATTCGTTTTCTTTTTCGTCCGTAATACAGTCTCATTCGATTTATGTGCTTTTCAAAATATCCCTGTCCGATAAAGGCTGCCAGTGTATACTGCTCAAAGGTTGAAACCGTACAGGAATAAAAAGAAAGTCTCTCATAATACAGATTTGCCAAATGCGGCGGCAAAACCATATAACTGATTCGAATGGTTGATGCCAGAGACTTGGAAAATGTATTCATGTAAATTACTTTTTCACAGGCATCTATACTTTGAAGCGTCGGAATCGGTCGTCCATTGATTCGAAATTCGCTGTCATAATCATCCTCTATAATATATCTGCCTTCTGTTTCATTAGCCCATGCTAACAATTCGTATCGTCTGTCAATCGGCATAGTAATACCGGTAGGAAAATGATGTGTGGGACTGACATGCGCTATTTGCGCTTTTGCCTTTTTCAAATCCGTTATTAAAATCCCCTTGGTATCCATTCCGGCATATCTGCACTGCGCTCCCAGGCTCGCATAGATATTCAAAAGCTTTTTATAGCCCGGATTTTCAATACAATACATCTTTTCCTGTCCCAGGAGCCGCACGAGTAAGCCATATAAATACTCGGTTCCTGCTCCTACTACAATCTGTCTGGGATCCACACTCATGGCTCGAAACGATGACAGATGCCCGGCTATTGCTTCTCGAAGCTCCCGGCAACCGTTACACGGTGACATCTCCAAAAGCTTATCCTCATATAGTGACATATTTTCTCTCATCAATCTCGCCCAGATTGAAAACGGAAAATTCTTTTGCTCCATTTTATTGGAAGAAAAATCAAACTCTGCTACCGGGCTTTTCTGAGGCATACGAATGTCTAAAACAGGAGTCTCTCTCGAAACCAGCTTTTGCACTCCGGATAAATCCGAAACATAATAGCCTCGTTTTGGAAGTGTATATAAATAGCCTTCGCTGATCAACTGGTCATATGCATTTTCAACCGTAATGGTACTAACACCCAGATTACCGGCCAGCATTCTCTTGGACGGCATCTTTTCTCCGGTGCTGATTTTCCCGTTTATAATATCATTTTTTAATAGCTGATACAGGTACTCATACAGATTTCCTGTCACATTTGAAAGATCATATGTCAGCATGTTTTTTCCTTTCGTCTGGCATTTATTTTTGTTTCAAATTGACCATTATCAAATGCCAGTTTGTGTAATACTATATCAGCAGAACAGATAATCGTCAAGGAGGTAACAAGATGTCAACAACAAATACACAATATGAACTGAATAAAGGACTGGCACAGATGCTAAAAGGCGGTGTCATCATGGATGTCACCACACCGGAGCAGGCAAAAATAGCAGAAGAAGCCGGAGCCTGTGCTGTCATGGCACTGGAAAGAATCCCGGCTGATATCAGAGCTGCAGGCGGGGTTTCCCGAATGAGTGATCCCAAAATGATCAAAGGCATTCAGGAGGCTGTATCCATTCCTGTTATGGCAAAATGTCGAATCGGTCACTTTGTAGAAGCTCAGATACTCGAAGCCATTGAAATCGATTATATCGATGAATCTGAGGTACTCTCACCTGCAGATGATGTGTACCATATTAATAAAAGAGAGTTTAAGGTTCCTTTTGTCTGCGGCGCCAGAGACCTCGGAGAAGCGCTCAGACGAATCAATGAAGGTGCTTCCATGATTCGTACCAAGGGTGAGCCGGGAACCGGTGATATCATTCAGGCTGTCAGACATATGCGCAAAATGAATCAGGAAATTGCCAGACTTTCTTCTATGAGAGAAGATGAACTGTTTGAAGCAGCAAAACAGCTCCGGGTGCCGTATGAACTGGTGCAGTTTGTTCATGAAAACAAAAAGCTCCCTGTCGTAAATTTTGCAGCCGGCGGCGTAGCTACTCCTGCAGATGCAGCCCTTATGATGCAGCTCGGCGCAGAAGGTGTCTTTGTCGGTTCCGGAATCTTTAAATCCGGAGATCCGAGAAAACGTGCTGCTGCCATCGTAAAAGCAGTTACCAACTATCAGGATGCCAAACTGATTGCTTCTTTATCCGAAGATTTGGGAGAAGCTATGGTCGGAATCAATGAAAGTGAAATCAAACTGATTATGGAGGAACGCGGACAATAATGAGAATCGGTATTTTAGCCGTTCAGGGCGCTTTTATAGAACATCAAAACATGTTGGAAAGATTAGGATGCGAATGCATACTTTTAAGACAAAAATCAGATATCAAAGATTTGGATGGACTGGTGCTTCCGGGCGGTGAAAGTACCGTACAGGGGAAGCTGTTAAAAGAACTTGATATGTTTGATCCCCTAAAGGAGCTGATTTTGAATGGCCTTCCTACCATGGCTACCTGCGCCGGCCTTATATTGCTGGCAGAGCATATCAGCAATGATGCCAACACCTACTTTGGTACTCTGCCTGTTACGGTAAAAAGAAATGCCTACGGCAGACAGCTGGGAAGCTTTGTTTCGTATGCAGACTTTGGTGATATGAAAGATGTAAATATGACCTTCATCCGTGCTCCGTATATCGAACACACAAATGAGGGTGTGAAAATACTGGCCACAGTAGATGATAAAATCGTAGCTGTTCAGTACGGTAACCAAATCGGGATGGCTTTCCATCCGGAGCTTTCTGAGGATACTAAAATCCACGAATATTTCCTCAAATTAACCAATTAGCACCGATTAACTACCAATTAGCACATGGTAACAACCGGCAGATAAATAAGAAACATAAAAAAGGCAAGCCACATCCATAGAAACGGCTTGCCATTTTTTATCTTAATGTAAAGAACTCTCCTGCGTATGTTCCTCCAGCATTGCCAAGTATTTATTCGGTGTCATGCCGAGACGGTTCTTGAAATCACGAATAAACTGCGGCTGATCATAATATCCCAGCTTAATTGCCATTTCCGTCATATTGCTAATGGTATCATGCTCAAACGTATCCAGGGTTTTCTGAAACTGGATAATCTTGCAAAACATTTTCGGTGAAAAACCCATATACTCGATAAACACTTTATTGATATATCTGGCTGTATATCCTGTGATATTTGCTATTTCATAAATTTTAATCAAACCATCTGATTCTAAAATCAGCTTTCTCACAGCTTTACAAAGTTCCATTTTCCCATAACGGATTGCTTCCTTATTTTCCAACTTGTTATAGCATTCCCCAAAAACCTTGATTCTCTTTTTAAAATCCTGCTCCCTGGCCATTTTCTCAATCATACTTTGGTCCGAAAGCAGCGTGTCCAAATGCACATTTTTGCTTGCCAAATCTTTTGGAAATGCATTAAGTCCCCGTGGCATGATACCCGGCATAAACCTGACACCAAATATTTCCCTGTTGCCTTCTAAATGCCAAATAGTATGACTGAGCACACTGCCATAGACATATGCCTGATAACCATCCGCGCGATATTCAAATACAATGTCAATACATCCGTCCGGTACAGCAGGCAAATCAATGGCTTCTTCTACTTTAAATGAGTAAAATTGACTGATATCCTGACGCAGACATACCTCCTGCTGATAACAGGAGGTATTAAATGCCCAAAAAGGCTGTATTGGATGTAATTCTTTTTGCCTTGCCTTCATACAGTTAACCCTTTCAAATTCAATAGTCTCTATCTTCAGACTAAATCAGTTTAAATACTGCGGTATTTGCATACGTTAGCGGATCCGTATGCATAAAGAACACCCTCGCATCGATTGGTGCATACAGAGTTTCCATGATTTCTCCGTCATACGGATGCACAATATTGGCCAAAGGGGTTCCTTCAGATACCGTATCCCCTACCTTAACCAGCGGTTCAAAAATACCTGATTTTGCAGTTTGTACGGATACCATCTGCGTATCCTCAACTACTGTCGATTCTCTCTTTTCACTGCCGGACTGGTATTTTACGATTCCCAGAGCCGCTAAAAATTTCATAATACTGAGTACTGACTGACCGGCTGTATTTCGGTCAATAGTTGTTGTGCTCGTGGTATAAAAACTAAAGGCCTGCGTATCCCACACCTGCCAGTTGTAATTCAATGTGGCCGTATCATACGGTCTTACCTTTCTCACAACTACATAAGGCATTTCAAACTTCATCGCTGTTTCGATTTTGCTGAAGCCTTCATCCATCATACGCACATGCGGCATAAACTCTCCCGGCATATAAAAGGAGGTAAACTGAATACCATAGTCATAATCCATGATTTCCTGAAAAACTCCGTCCGCGATTCTCTGTGTGGTTTCACCCAGGTCATATCCCGGAAACATACGGTTGATGTCGGTATTATCAATCGGCCAGAATCTCTTTTGAATATTCATGGAATACGGATTGCAGCTCGGAATAATTAAAATCTTATGTCCCGGCGTGATACGGCCGTCTGCCTCTAATTGTTTAAACTTCTTGATTAGCTGAGAGCAACAATAGAGCTGCTGTACCTCGTTTCCTCGCATGGTACCAACGATACAAACACTCTTTTTCCCTTTTCCGAATTCATATCCGGTTACTCTAAAATTATCTCTGTACAGACCTTTAATTTCATAAATCACTTTCTTTTTCATTTTGTGTAAGCCTCCTTTCGAAGGACACGTCCCATAAGTGATCCCTCATCTACAATCGGATATTCTCGAATGGTAAATAAAAAGCCATCCACCGGTGAGATTACTTCATCCAGCACTTTTCCGCTGAGCGGATTGATAATCTGTCCGATGACATCTCCTTTTTTCAAAGTATCTGAATGCTGAGCCTTTGGAATAAAAAGACCTCCCACACTGGCATTTAAGTAGCTGACATCATCAGGGTCTTTGGATATAATCGGCTTTTTCACTCTCTTGGTTTTTCCGGACCAGATTCCCAGCTCCTTCATAAGGTTAAAGATACCGTCCACTAACTGATCACCGTATGCTTTGGTAATACGCATTCCTACACCCATCTCCACAACGAGCGTTTTCGTACCTGTACTGTTTAGGCTGTGAGCAAAGGTTGCTTCCAAAACCGTGCTCGCACCATGTACCCATACGAAATCTACATTTGCTTTTTTTGCATATGGAACCAGCATATCCTCATGAAGCTCATTGATACGAATCTGAGGAATCTCTGTTAAATAAATATTGCTGGCATGAATATCTACCACGAGATCAGAACCGGATACATCCTTCATGATTTCTGCTGCCAGATACTCTGTCATATTTCCGTCAATATTTCCCGGAAACAGTCTGTTCATATCCAGGTCAAAGGCCGGAATTCCGCGTGTGATGGAATCAATTCCCAGCGGATTCATTGCCGGATAAATATCTACAATACCTGTTAAATTGTCAAAGGCTTCTTCAATTCTTCTGGCTACTTCAAAACAGACATACTGTCCCTCTAATTCATCTCCGTGAATACCTGTTACCACACTGATTCTGGGTAATCCTTTTACACTTCCCTTGGGTGCAATTCTTCTTTTTTTGATTGCCAGTGTTTCATCTACCGGCAATTCTACCGATGCTACTGTTTTAATCATTGTTATCTCCTGTTTTCGGTGCGCCGTGGAATTATCTTCGGCGCCCTTTCATTTTATTTGTCATTATCTTATATTTTTTATTTAAACGCAGCGTCCCCTTCCTGCTTTGTCACACTGACTCTGATGGTCTGTGTATGAAAACCGCCGCCATGCATAATGCCTCTGTTAATCATGCAATCGTGGGCATCTCTTCCTACTCCGATTTTGATATGTTCATCCTCCACACGTTTGTTATTGGTCGGATCAAAGCCATACCATTTACCGTCTGCCAAAACTTCTACCCAGGCGTGGGAAGCGCCTTCACCCACAATAAGCCCTGTTACATACCTGGCCGCAATATGGGCCTGATGCATAAGGGCTATATAAATATGTGCATAATCCTGACAAACTCCGTAGCCCTGACAAAAGGCTTCCTCTGCAGTGGTATCTATTCCTGTGGTGTTTGGCTGATATTCAAAATCACCATGCAGTCTTTCCATCACATATTCAGCATATTTCAAAATGGACTCTTTTGTATGAGCCTCGGCTAACTTTTTAGCACATTCGCTCTGACTGATTACCCGGTTGTAATATGCTAAAATATTCTCTCCGGGCTGATTCATTCCGTGCGGATGACGGAATATCATAGAAAGATTGTCATCCTCATCCTCTTCAAATTCAGAAAGCCCTACCAGGGCTGTTCCTGTAATCCTGAAAATAAACTTCGTATGCGGCCTGGCATTTCTGCCATAAATCTGAAGGTTTTTCAAACCGTCTGTCCCATGTACATATTCAATGGGAGGAAATAGCGAAATATCATACTCTTCTATCGTTTGCCTTTGCGTATTTTTCGGCAGACATTTGATCGTAAAATGACACTGCGCTACCTCCTCTTCATATTCAATTTGCATCTCGTAATCAAACTTGAGTCTTTGCAACAAAAATCATCCCTTACTTAAACTAGTCCTAAATCATCTATTCCTGCATAATGGATTCTACTGCACTGACAACGCCGTAATAATCCACATTTTCAGCCTCTAACAGCTCTGTGATTTTTTGAATTTTTTCTTTATCGTACGATAACCCGCTTCTTTCCACTCGTGGAATCATACGATGTACTTCTCTGATTAATTCCTTTTTCTCAATGCCGAGTCTGGCATACATATCGATTCTTTCGATACGCTTTCCGGCCTTGATGATGTTTCGAACATTTTCACTGTCAATCTGATCATCTACTGTACCGTAAAATGCCAACAGGTTATCATTTACACTCTGAAGCTCGATGAGCGGCGACTTACTTTTTGCAGCTTTTTGCATTTCATAAATAGCCAGCTGAATATAGGAAAGGCATTCTGATCCGATGCTTTCTCTGAGTACAATTGCATTATCATAGGCTCTGTTTAAATTGCTGATAATGGAATCGGTATTTTCCGGATCAAACGGATATTTTCTTTTAAAATCCTCTTTGCTTTCATAAATATTCGGAATATCAATGCTCTCACAAAACTGTGCATAGCTGTCTGTGATTTCATCAATCATCGTATCAAAGCTTTTAAAATACATTCGAAGTGTTGTATATACGCGTTCTGCGTAGCGGCCCAGCCAATAAAGGCGATCTGCCTGTTCTATTGAGATAATACCCATGTGTCTTTAAATCCTCCTCCCTGTGATGAATTCACGATAAATGAATCCGGGTTACGTGAAAATCTGGTTAATCCGCTCTTCCATACGAGCGGCTCATCTGCCATCAATACAAATGCTCTCAGGTCAGCTTTTCTCGGTACAGCCTGACCGCCTTCCAAAATATCCAAATCCTGGAAATCAATCACTTCCTGAGCAATAAATCTACGAGGTTCTTTTTCCAACAGTTTTAGGAAATCTTCTTTTTGCTGTTTGGTCATACTGTTTCCAAATACGACGCCGTATCCTCCGGCTTCTGCCACATCCTTGAGTACCAAATCATCAAAATGTTCTATTACATATTTATAATCATCCTCATAGAACGGAAGGTAGGTCGGTGCATTGTGTAAAATCGGCTCCTCACCCAGATAATACTTGATCATCTTTGGAACAAAGTAATAAATTCCCTTGTCATCTGCCACACCGTTACCCGGTGCATTTAACAAGGCTACGTTTCCTTTTTTGAATACATCATAAATATGCGGAATACCGATCAGGGATTCCGGATTAAAATTCATCGGATCCAGATATTCATCTGAAATTCTGCGGTACACTGCTCCTACTCGCTCCAGCTCTCCGGTAGCGGTAATAAAATAAAGTTTGTCATCGACAACTGTTAATTCCGATCCGTTTACCAGATGTGCTCCAATCTGTTCTGCCAGGTAGCTATGCTCGAAATAAGCAGCATTGTATCTTCCCGGTGTCAGAATCACAGTATGTCCTCCGACGTTTACATTATCTAATGTTCTTCTTAAAAGTTTGGCATAGTTTCTGTTGTCTTCAATTCGAAGATTTAAAAAGGTATCCGGAGAGGATCTGCGGCATAGGTCTCTGGCAATCATAGGATAAGAAGCCCCCGACGGAACCCTTAAGTTATCCTCCAAAATATACCATTCATTATCCTTTCCCTTTACCAGGTCAATTCCGGAGATATGAGAATAAATATCCTTTACCGGGCTCACTCCCTCGCACTCTGCCATATATCCGCTGGATGCGAAAATGAAATCCTCCGGAACCACGCCGTCCTTTACAATCTGCTTTTTAGAGTAAATATCTTTTAAAAAGAGATTCAAGGCAACCACTCGCTGCTTCAGTCCCTTTTCGAGATAATCAAATTCATCGGCCTCAATAATACGCGGAATTGCATCAAACGGAAACAACTGTTCCTTGAACTGATTATTTTTATAAATACCAAATTTCACCCCGTAACGAGCCAAAAGCTCATTGACGGTATCTGTATGCTCCAATAATTCTAAATGTTTCATGAGCATCACTCCTCCCTGTACTGAAGTTAATTGAAAAACCGCGCCGCAAAGCTGCGGTAAATAAAAAAAGACGCTCGACCATATAGCCGAACATCTTTGTCCAAAAAATCCACCCTAATAACAAAAGGGAGCTCACTTACGTGAACTCCCTCGCTCTTTGTTAGGTAATGGTATCACAAGAAATATCAGAAATCAAGCATTTACAACCAGGAAAAAAGGATACTTTTTTACATTGACAGAAGAATTAAAAAGTGATA
>JAZUKG010000220.1:0-7009 GCA_045643145.1 Lachnospiraceae bacterium
TCTGCTTCAGCGTCATCTGCTGGAGCTGCTTCTTCTGTTTTTTCTTCAGTTGCTGGTGCTTCTTCCTTTGGAGCTTCTGCTGTTGAGCCACATCCAACTAATAAAGAAGTTACCATTGCTGTTGAAAGTAATACGCTTAAAACTTTCTTTTTCATTCTTTTTTTCCTCCTCTAAAAATGTTTAAAAGAATTTTTGGTTCATTACCATGCATTTATAAATAATTACCACCGAAGTGATATAAATGCCTCATTGACATTTTGCAACTGTTCCGCCGGTTACTAAAGTTCCTTCTACCACCAAAGATTCAATCTTGGTTTCTTCCGGATTCTCTATCAGCTGAATCAGTTTCTGAGCTGCCAGCGTTCCAAGTGACTTGGTGTCCTGCTTGACAGTTGTAAGATTCGGTTCAATCATTGACGAAAAACGAATACCGTCATATCCTGCTACCGAAATGTCTTCCGGGATTCTAAGGCCTGCTGCCTTAATTGCATTCATGCCGCCAAAGGCTGCATAATCATCCGGAAACAAAATACATGTTGGCGGATCCGCAAGATTTAAAAGTTCTGCTGTTTTCTCCTGCGTAAGCTCTGCATTACGATAATCAGCTTCTTTTCTGTACTCCTGTCGAATCTCGATGTTATGATCTTTCATAACCTGTTCAAAACAACCGACTCTTTGACGAGTTACCGCTGAGTCATGACCATTGATGTAAGCTATCTTCTCATGTCCCATTTCTATTATATAGGATAAAAGCTGCATCTGGCCTTTTACGTTGTCGGAAGCGATTCCGATTCGATTATTAAATATTCGGTCAATGGTTACAACCGGAATATCACTTTCAATCAGTTCAATCACCTCAGGATCTTCAAAATTTACACAGGCGATTACTACGCCGTCAAATCCTCTGTATCTGCTATGTTCCAAATAGGACATATTTACTGATTTGTTTTTACTGCAGTTAAGGAAGGTTATATCATATCCCTGCTCTTCTGCAGTTACCTTGAAGCTGTCTAAAACATGAGCAAAATAATCATGTGTCAAACCACTGTGAGCTTCCTCTACAAATAACACCCCAATATTGTAAGTCTTATTTGTCTTTAATGCTCTGGCAACTGAGTTTGGAAAATATCCCATCTGCTTTGCCACTTCTTTAATTCGTTGCTTCGTCTGCTCGCCGATATCTCTATGATCATTCAGCGCTTTACTAACCGTAGCAACGGATACCTGACAAGCGGAAGCGATATCTTTCATGGATACCATAGTTCACTCTCCAAAAACTGTAAAATAATACTTAATCGTTTTCGCTACTTCAATATACAACACATTGGATAGGAAAACAATCGTTTTTTTCGTTTTTTTGTACATGTTTGATATTTTTGTTAGTATTTCACAATTTTAAGATTCTTTTTTTGAACTATCCGTACATGGTTTGTTCATATTTTGTTCATATTTGAAATATAACACATTTTGCATCAACTTGCAATCATTTTACTGTCTTGAACACAAAATCTACACATTCTTTTATAGTTGTTACAGTCACCGTTTCTGTTTCTTCTATATATAAGAAAGATATGCATTCAAAATGGCCCTGTCAGACCGTTTTCTTTGGAGATATGAACAAAGAAATGCCCCCTCTTTTACCTATTTTTACCAAAAGTAAATTACCCCCTTGATTTTGAAATATCCATTTCGTATAATCAGTATCAAGAAGTCACTTAATCGTTTAAGTGACTAGCAGCAGAAAACAGATTTTATTTAATAAGAAAGGAAGATAACAGTATGAAATTCGGTTATTTCGATGACACCAACAAAGAATACGTCATCACTTCTCCAAGAACTCCTTATCCATGGATCAACTACTTAGGAACACAGGATTTCTTTTCTTTGATTTCTAATACAGCAGGAGGATACAGCTTCTATAAAGATGCCCGCCTTCGCAGAATTACCAGATATCGTTACAACAACGTTCCAATCGATATGGGCGGACGTTACTTCTATATTAATGATAACGGAACTATCTGGAATCCTGGCTGGTCTCCGGTAAAAACAGAACTTGATTCTTATGAATGTCGTCATGGTATGGGATATACCGTGATTACCGGTAAGAAAAACGACCTCAAGGCTGAAGTTACTTTCTTTGTACCTCAGAACTTTGCAGGAGAAGTTCAGCAGCTCGTAATTACTAATGAAGGAAATGCAGAAAAGACCTTCTCACTCTTCTCTTTTGCAGAATGGTGTTTATGGGATGCACAGGATGACAGCAACAACTTCCAGAGAAACTTCTCTACAGGACGTGTTGAAATCGAAGGTTCTGTTATTTATCACAAAACTGAATACAGAGATCGTCGTAATCACTACGCTTTCTATTCTGTAAACGATACAATCGACGGATATGATACCGACAGAGATTCTTTCATCGGTTTATACAATGGTTTCGGTGATCCTCAAGCAGTTATCGCAGGCAAGGCAACTGATTCCTTTGCAGATGGTTGGTCTCCAATCGCTTCTCATTATAAAAAGATCACTCTCGCTCCCGGCGAAACAAAGACTTTAGTATTTGTACTTGGTTATGTTGAAATGCCTGTAGCAGAGAAATTCGAAGCAGACGGAAAGACAATCAACAAAGTAAAAGCTAAAGCAATGATTGAACAGTTCAATACAGCAGAAAAGTTCGCTAAAGGAATGGAAGAACTCAAAGCTTATTGGGATTCACTTCTTTCTATATTAAATGTAAATACTCCTGACGAAAAAGTTAACCGTATGGTTAACATTTGGAACCAGTATCAGTGTATGGTTACCTTTAACCTTTCACGTTCTGCTTCTTATTTTGAATCAGGAATCGGTCGTGGAATGGGATTCAGAGATTCCAACCAGGACGTATTAGGATTTGTACACCAGATTCCGGACAGAGCAAAAGAACGTATCATCGATATCGCTTCTACACAGTTCCCGGATGGCGGATGCTATCATCAGTATCAGCCACTTACAAAGAAAGGTAACGCAGATATCGGTGGCGATTTCTCAGATGATCCATTATGGCTTATCCTTTCTGTTGCAGCATATATCAAAGAAACCGGCGATTGGGGAATCCTGGACGAAATGGTTCCATATGACAACGATATGTCAATCGCTCAGCCAATGCTCGAGCACTTAAAGGTTTCTTTCTACAAGATTGTAAACAATTTAGGTCCTCATGGTCTTCCTCTTGCAATGAGAGCTGACTGGAATGACTGTATCAACCTTTCTTGTTTCTCAGATACTCCTGGAGAAAGCTTCCAGACATATACCAATCCTAAGTTTGCCGCAGAAGGCGGTTATTCAAAGGTTGCAGAATCTGTTATGGTTGCTACACTCTTCACTTATGCCGGACCAAACTATGTTGCTATCTTAAAGCATCTTGGCAAGGACGAAGAAGCTGCAGCTGCTCAGGCCGAAATCGACAAGATGAAAGCCAACATCATGGAATCTGCTTGGGATGGCGACTGGTTCCTGCGTGCATACGATGCAAACGGAGAAAAGATGGGATCCAAGGAATGTGAAGAAGGCCAGATCTTCATCGAGCCACAGGGATTTGCTATTATGTCAGATATCGATGCAGATGCTACCAAGAAGACTCTTGCAGCAATCGACGAACGATTAAATACAGAGCATGGACTTGTTCTTAACAATCCTGCTTTCACAAAATACTATGTACAGTACGGTGAAATTTCTACTTATCCGGGCGGATATAAAGAAAATGCCGGTATCTTCACTCATAACAATGCATGGATTATCTGTGCTGCTGCTTATGCAGGTGAAGGTGATCAGGCCTTTAAGTACTATTCAGAAATCGCTCCTGCATTTACAGAAGAAACATCAGACATTCATAAGACAGAACCATATGTATATGGTCAGATGATTGGTGGTAAGGATGCAGGTTCTGATATCGGTCAGACAGGAAAGAACTTTGGTCAGGGCAAGAACTCATGGCTTACAGGTACTGCTGCATGGAACATGGTAGCTATTTCTCAGTACATCCTCGGTGTACAGGCTGATTTCGACGGATTAAAGATTGATCCTTCTATTCCGGCAGCTTGGGATGGATTAAATGCTACTCGTCAGTTCCGCGGCGCTACTTATGATATCAAGGTTTCAAATCCAAACCATATCAATAAGGGTATCAAGTCTGTTACTGTTGACGGAAACGCTATCGAAGGCAACATTATTCCGGCCTTTGGTGATGGCAAGACTCATAACGTTGAAGTAGTGATGGGATAAGATATAAATCGTAAAATGTGAAGAAGGGCTTTCGCCCCCGGAAGTTCTTCTTTCGCACCAGTAAATGCACTTGCATTTGCTGCTTCACAGCCCGGCTGTGAAATAAAATAAAAAGAGATGTCGAATTGCTTGGCTCCTCCCTGCACGACATCTTTTTTTATTTTCTGTTTTTTATTTTCTATTTTTGTTTTCTATATAAGCGGAGCAATCAATCTGCCGATCTGTCCTACCAGTCGATAGAAAAATGATAAATCCACGCAAAACTGCATATCTATTTTTTGACTCTTTTCCAGGATATCTTCATAATCCTTTTCAATTTGCGAGATAACCGGATGATCACACAAAAGAGTTGCACATTCAAAGTGTTCATACATACTTCGAAAATCCAGATTCACAGTTCCGACAACTGCTTTTCTGTCATCTGCAATAATCTCCTTGGCATGTAAAAATCCCGGTGTATATTCATATATCTGCACTCCTGCCTCTAACAGCTTTGGATAATAGGTTCTGGCTGTTGCAAACATAATTTTCTTATCCGGAATATGCGGAAGTGCCAGACACACTTCAATTCCCTTTCGCGCCGCCAGACACAGCGCAGTTATCATCTCGTTATCCAGCACCAGATACGGCGTAGTAATATGCACATATCTTTCTGCTTTGTTAATCAGATCCAAATATATTTCTTTTGCAATATCCATTCGGTTCGTCGGATCATCATTAAACGGAATCACAATTCCTTCTTCTTTTATATCACGAGACTCTTTCGAAACAAATCTTTCATAATCTTCTGTATTCCCAGTCGATAAATTCCACATCTGCAAAAACATCATAGTAAAGCTTTGTACCGCTTCTCCCTTTAGTTTTACAGCTGTGTCCTTCCAATGCCCGAACCGAACAATCTCGTTCATATATTCATCCGCTATATTAATTCCGCCGTTGTAAGCCACCTGACCATCAATAATCAATATTTTTCGGTGATCTCGGTTATTTTGTGTAGTCGACAGAATCGGAAGAATCGGTGAAAACATTTTAGCCTTGATACCCATACTCTGCAAATATTTCGGGTATCCAAACGGGAGCTTGGACATGGCGCATATCCCATCGTACATCACTCTGACCTCTACACCTTCCTCGGCCTTTTCCCTGAGAATCGCTAATATATCTCTCCAAATCTTCCCTTCATTTATAATAAAGAATTCTAAGAAAATAAACTTTTGTGCTTTTCGCAGCTCCTTTAATAAATCCTCATGCATTCTTTCGCCCAGCTCTAAAAAAGAAACTTCGGTATGATCATAAGCCGGCATATTGTTCTCATTTTGTAAATAACAGGCAAGCTGCCTGACATCCGAACTTCCCTTTTCCAGTTTTTCAATCATCTCCGGTCTGGTCTGTAAATAAGGCTTGGTTTGCGATATTCTGTAATCCAGTCTCTTTTGCAGCGTACGATTCCCGCTAATCATTTTAATAAAAAGATAGAGAGAGACTCCAAATACCGGAAAGGCACAAATAGGAATGACCCAGGCCAGTTTAAAAGCCGGATTTTCTTCATCATTAACAATATATATCAAAACTGCCGCCCCCAGTATGTTTAATATATAGGCCAAAAACGGAATGTTCCTAAACCAGATAAACATGGCAAACAAACAAAAAATCTGGAACAGCGCTAATAAAACAGTGATTAGTCTTCGACTAAATACCATAGCTAAAAACACACTGTGTCTTTGAAATGCTTTTGTCTTTTGATTCTGCTTTTCATACGATCCCATCGAGCCAATTCCTTTCCTGGTTATTTTGATAAAAAACATTATACTTCTTTTTTCTGTAAAAGATACTCATTTTATATTTTTTTAATATTGTTGAAATATAATAAATATGCCATACTGATAATAGAAAGTTTTCAAAGGTATTGTAAAGAGAAATATGAAAGTGCCGGAGGTTACAAATGAAGGATTACCTGTCAATCGGAAAGGTCTCAAAGCTTAAGAAGGTCAGTATTAAGTCGCTGCGTTATTATGATGAAATCGGCATCTTAAAACCAGCCTATATCAACGAGCAGACAAACTACCGCTATTATAAAGAATCTCAGTTATTTTTACTGGATGCGATAACTCTGTGTATCGAACTGGGAATCCCGCTTCGCAGTTTCCCTAAATACCTCGACAAGAACGGAGAGCTTAATATTCAGAAGCTTCTCTTTGACGGGAAAGCCCTGGCTGAGCAGAAAATTATTACTATGCGCAACTGCATTGATGCGCTTCAGGATACCATGGCCAGACTTGACGTTCAAAGTGTACCTGCCTTTCCAAAGAAGCATATTGAAAAAAGAGGTATTCTCACCATTGAATTTGATGAAGCCACCTCTTCGAAACGATACAATCATATGTTGTTATCCCTGTTTGTTAATGCTCAAAGAAACGGCATTTTAGCTTCTTATCCTTCCGGTTTGTTATACGAATACAAAAACAAAAAGATGACTCGTTATGTCTTTGTACACGCAGTGATTCCGGAGGGCATTACACCACCTGATAATTTCAGGAATCTGCCTTCTGCTTCTTATTATTATATGCAAAGCGACAGTCATCATATTGATGACGGTGATGAAGTCTTTGCTTCTATATTAAGTGAAACGCAAAGCAAGCATTATTTATTTGTCGAAACTGATATTTTGGAAAAAGAGCTTGCGGATGCAAACAAGAATTTAGAACTACAATTATTGATATTATAAAAACTCGGTCTTCGGACCGAGTTTTTT
>JAZUKG010000221.1:0-25457 GCA_045643145.1 Lachnospiraceae bacterium
CCGGAACGAACCATGGTTTCTGTAATCTCCAATGCCTGTTCACCGCTATCCGGCTGTGAAATATATAATTCATCGATATCAACACCGATATTTTTTGCATAGTTAGGATCCAATGCATGCTCTGCATCAATAAAGCCGGCAATACCGCCTCTCTTTTGAACCTCTGCAATCATATGCAGTGTAACGGTTGTCTTACCACTGGATTCCGGTCCGTATATTTCAACGATACGTCCCTTTGGAATACCGCCAAGTCCTAAAGCAAGGTCGAGACTTAAAGATCCTGTCGGAACAGTCTCAACATTCATATGTGCTGTATTATCCCCAAGTTTCATCACAGTTCCTTTACCGAACTGTCTCTCAATCTGCGACAAAGCCGCGTCTAATGCTTTTTGCTTTTCTTCTCTTTCCATTTCATTCTCCTTTTAGAACATTTGTTCTCTGCTATTAAGATAAAACAAATGTTCGATTTTGTCAATTAATATTTTACTATTTTTTGTAATTACATATTTCTTTGATGTAATCACCGTTTACATTCTTGTTATATCATTCATAAAGTCCAATAAATCGCCCTTTACCTCCCTTCTTTTCATTTTGTCAAAAGTTTTTTATTTTTTGAAAATACAGGGAGAACTCCCGGACGGCATTTATGCCCAAAATTGATTTGAAAGCAGAACACTTTCGACTAAGGAAATTATACCATTATTATGCCTTATTTCCAAGTATGAAATGCTATCCTGTGCTCAGAAGACTGTTTCATGCTTTAACAGCAGTTCTTTTGTTTGCACTGCCACCAAGGCCACGGTAAAAAAAGAGCTCCCGTAATTTCTACAGAAGCTCTAAAATTCATTATTTTCTTTTTTTACCGAATGTCACTTCACTCATATAAGAAAGTACACATTCACGAAGTAGATTCAATGCATAAGCAACAGAAGTATCTCTGATTTTACTTCTGCTTCCTGAGAATCGGCATTCTTTTACGGTTATATTGCCTTTTACATTGCAGGCAATATAAACGAGTCCGACCGGTTTTTCCTCAGATCCGCCGTCAGGACCTGCCAGACCGGTTATCGCCACGGTAACATCAGCCTTGGTCAACGCTGCTGTACCCTTTGCCATCTCCATAGCAACCTCTTTGCTGACTGCACCGTACTTTTCCAAAGTACTCTTTCGCACTTCAATCATTTTACGTTTTGCTTTATTTGAATACGTAATCAGTCCGCGTTTGAATACCTCAGAAACACCCGGCACATTGATCAGTCTTCCGGCCAATAATCCTCCTGTACAGGACTCTGCTGTTGAAATAGTCAAATCATTCGATACCAAAAGATCGACTACAGCCTGTTCCAAAGTCACTTCCGAATCCGTAGTATACACATGAATACCAAAGCGTTCTTTTAATTCCTTTACCACCGGCTTTAAGAGTTTTTTTGCTTCCTTTTCATCCTGGGCCGAAGCAGTCACACGAAGGTGTACTTCTCCTGTTTTTGCATATGGAGCAATTGTAGGATTTGACTGTTTTTCCAGAAGATCTGCAATCATAGTCTCTGCTTTGCTTTCTCCGATACCGCAAATCTTTACAGTCTGAGAAACCAGTACCACATCACTCTTTTTCATCAAATACGGTTTTACCTGTTTTTGGAACATCGGAATGATTTCATTTGGCGGTCCCGGCATCAAAACCAGAGTATTATTCTCTGTTTCAATAATAATACCCGGTGCTGTTCCGTTTGCATTATCTAAAACAATAGCTCCCTGCGGAATCATTGCCTGCTTCCAGTTGTTATCTGTCGGAGCTTCTAAATGTCTTTTTTTGAAATAATTTGCAATCATCTTTTTGGAATGTTCATCCATGGAAAGTTCCAGACCACAGGCCTTTGCACACACTTCTTTGGTTAAATCATCCTGCGTCGGTCCGAGGCCTCCTGATAAAAGAATGATATCTGAACGACTCATTGCCGTTTTTACGGTATCGAGAAGTCTCTGTTCGTTATCACCAACTACCGACTGATAATAGCAAAACAACCCCATAGACGCACATTCCTCTGCGAGGAAGGCTGCATTGGTATTTACAATATTTCCCAGCAGAAGCTCTGTTCCTACTGCAATAATTTCTACACTTTTTGTACTCATATCACACGTCCTTTCAAGGCTACATGTCCTTTAATACATCTTTGTTTTTAGCTAAATAATCAACTAATGATATGACAGTTAAAATCACTGAAATCCACATCAAAACATTTGCAATAACACTGAGCCCCCGAAAAAGGCCGGATAAATTTGCAAACGAATACGGATTCACTACTACTATCATGACACAAAGTGCCACCATGGTACAAGCGGTTTTCCATTTCCCCCACATACTGGCAGCAATTACCACGCCGGTTTCAGCTGCAACGAGACGAAAGCCGCTGATAATAAATTCTCTGCTGATAATCACAATGGTCATCCAGGATGGCACAAAGCCCATTTCTGTCAGACAAACGAGTGCAGCACATACCAAAAGTTTGTCTGCAATCGGATCCATAAATTTTCCAAAATTGGTAACCAGATTATATTTACGGGCAATCTTTCCATCCAATAAATCGGTCAGAGAAGCTGCTACAAATAAAGCAAATGCAATCCATTTAAAGTATTCAAAGTCTCCCTTGGCAAGGAGTAAAAAAACTACAAAAAAAGGTACCATAAACACACGCAAAAGCGTTAATTTATTCGGTAGATTCATATTCTTCATAAAGTTCTCCAATCAAGTCATATTCATAACTACCGGTAATCAGAACCTTTGCAAAATCACCGGTCATAAGCTGTGCGGATGTATTGACAAATACCAGACCGTCGACATTCGGAGCATCCATATAGGTTCGTCCGACATAAGCATTTTCATCGCTGACTTTGCCTTCAATCATAACCAGCATTACTTTTCCCTTCATGCTTTCAGCCTTTTCAAAAGCAATTTCCTGCTGAAGCTCCATCAGTTCTGCCTGACGGTCTTCTTTTATTTCCTGATCAATCTGATCCTCAAATTCTGCTGCAGGAGTTCCCTCCTCTGCAGAGTAAGTAAACACTCCGAGACGATCAAATTCCATTTCATCAGCAAAATTATAACACTCTTCAAAATCTTCCTGTGTTTCCCCCGGAAATCCGGTAATCAAAGTAGTTCTCAGGCAAATATCCGGAATCTCTTTTCTGAGCTTTGCGATGGTTTCTCGAAGGCACTTCTGGTCCGTTCTTCTTCCCATCCTTTTCAGAATCGCATCACTGGCATGCTGAATCGGAATATCCAAATAATGACACACCTTTGGATTATTTTTAATCGCAGCAATCAGCTCATCTGTAATTTCCTCAGGATAACAGTATAAAATACGAATCCAATAAAGTCCGTCAATCTGACACAGCTGCTCTAATAACTCCGGCAATGCCTTTTTTCCATAGATATCCATTCCGTAAAGAGTGGTCTCCTGCGCTACCAGAATAATTTCCTTTACTCCGTTTGCCACGAGCTCTTTCGCTTCCTGTATCAAAGTTTCTTTTTCAACACTTCTGAAATTACCGCGAACCTTTGGAATAATACAATAGGTACAGTGCTTGTCACAGCCCTCTGCGATCTTCATATATGCATAATGACCGCCTGTGGTAACCGTTCTTTTCTTGCCGGCAACTACCGGACCACTGATATCCTTGATATAAGCCTTGTTTTCCTGTTTTTCAAAGTAATCGTCAATGGCATCACAAATCGCATCGATTGCCATAGTACCAATCAGAACGTCCACCTCAGGAATATCTTCTCGAATTTCCTTTTGGTATCTTTGTGCCAGACAACCGGCTGCAATCAACAGTTTGCAATTTCCGTCATTTTTACGCTGTCCCATCTGAATGAGAGTCTGAATACTTTCTTCTTTGGCATCACCAATAAAGCAGCAGGTATTCACAACAATAACATCTGCCTCCCACTCATCATCGATAAAGGTATGCCCCTTTTGCGAAAGCATTCCCAGCATCATTTCTGTATCCACTAAGTTTTTATCGCATCCCAGCGAAACCACCATGATTTTCATACACAAAAGTTCTCAAAAAAAGAGAAAGATTACTCTTCCTCTTCGTTTGATTCATCTCCTAAAATTTTAATTGCACCCTGATTCAGTTCATCCACTGCGATGGATAACGGTTTTCCGTTATTTCCTTCAACTAATGGTTCTTCACCGGCGATAATCTGTCTGGCTCTTTTAGAAGTAGCCATAACAATCGAATAACGACTGTTTACTACAGGTACTTCACCCTGTTCTACTTCACTGTTTACTACCTTCATTAACTCACTGTAAGATGGATGTATCATCTCTAAATCTCCTTTATACATATATTATCTTAGCAAAATAAATCTCTCAGCTGGGATTTAATCTCACTAATAAATTCCTGGTTCATACAAGGTCTCATGCTCGCAACCTTTGCAATGGAACAGATTTCCTCTACACAAGACTCTAAGTTATCATTTACCACAATATAGTCATATGTGTCAATACCTTCTGATTCCTCAACACCGCGAAGCATTCTTTCCTTGATTACTTCCTGACTTTCTGTACCTCTGCCTACCAGTCTCTGGTGCAGTTCCTGTGCACTTGGCGGCATGACGAAAATCAAAACTGCTTCAGGGAATTTTTCTTTTACCTTGTGGGCTCCCTGTATTTCTATTTCCAAAATCACGTGATTCCCCTGGTTTAATTCTTTTTCTACGAATTCCTTGGGAGTTCCGTAATAATGTCTGCAATAACCGGCATATTCAATCATTTGATCGGTATTTATCTTTTCTTCAAATTCTTCATCTGTTACGAAATGATAATGTACACCGTCTATTTCACCCGGACGAGGATTTCTGGTAGTCATGGAAACACTTAGTTTATATTCTTCATGCTCTTTTACCAGTTTTTGCACCAAAGTACCTTTTCCGGCGCCGGAAAATCCGGAAATAACTAATAATACGCCTTTTTTCATGTCTGTTCTCCTATTCGATATTCTGAATCTGTTCACGAACCTTTTCGATTTCTGTCTTCAGTTCAATGGCTCGATTTGAAATATCTAAATTGTTTGCCTTTGAAAGTGTGGTGTTGGCTTCACGGTTCATTTCCTGAGCAATAAAGTCAAGTTTACGTCCGATGCTTCCGCCCTCTAATAAGGTCTGGCGAGTTGTCTCAATATGACTTCTCAATCGAACGATTTCTTCATCTACGCAAATCTTGTCCGCAAAGATGGTAACCTCCATAAGGATTCGATTGTCCTCCACCTGCGCATCTGTCAAAAGTTCTTTTACCTTGTCATAAATCTTTGCTTTGTACTCTTCTACGATTTCAGGTGAACGCTGTGCGATATAATCCACATGAACCAGCATGCCGTCAAGCTTGCTGATCAAATCATCTCTGAGCGCTTCGCCTTCTTTTACGCGGGATTCCACAAACTGACTAGCAGCCTGACGAATGGTCTTTTCCAAAAGCATCCAAATCTGCTTTTCATCCGCATTGACTTCTTCCATAGAAAGAACTTCCGGATATCTGGACAAGGTGGATACGCGAATATCATTTTCGAGTCCGAACTGCTCTGCCATCTGATTTAAGTATCCCAAATATTCCTTGGCAAGCTCTGCATTATATTTTACAGATACATTGCTTTCTGAGTAATCCTCGTAAGTAATAAATACATCCACTTTACCTCTCTGAATGTATTCTTTTAACAGATTACGAATAGATGATTCAAAGAAATTAAACTTCTTTGGCATCTTGATATTCACATCTAAATATCTGTGATTTACGGATTTAAGTTCTACCGTAAATTTACGATTGTCTTCTGAGATTTCGGCACGGCCGAAGCCTGTCATACTTTTTATCATGTTGTCCCCCAGTTATTACTGTTTATATTATACCTTCTCTTTTATACCATATCGGCATTATAATTTACGATTCTTTCAACCCATAAATATGCGTTCTCATAGCTAATGCCATATATCATAAATATTAGCACATTTACAATTTTATTGCAATGTCCGAAGGTTTAGTCCTCTATTTTCTTTATCTTTGAAATATCTGCATCAATGAGCAGGGAGTAATTGGTGTAATATACCACAAAGCCCGGCTTGCCTCCCCCCGGCTTTTTCACATGTTTTTTCTCAATATAATCAATCTCCACCTTATCTCTTCCCTTGGCCTTGGAATAAAAAGCTGCCAGTCGTCCGGCTTCTTCAAAGGTGGTATCCGGAAGTTCTTTTCCTTCTGTTTTTACAATAACATGTGATCCCGGCATTCCCTTGGCATGAAACCACCAGTCATTTCCCTTGGCCATGCCAAAGGTAATCTCTTCATTTTGGAAATTATTTTTTCCGACATACATATGGAAACCGTCACTGCTGATATAATGAAGGGGCTTTGAAAGAATTTTTTCTTTTTTCTTTCCGCCCTTGTATTTAATATATCCGCTTTGTTCCAGTTCTAATCGAATCTGTTTTAAGTCTTCTTCATCCTGTGCAAAGTCCAGTGCATTCAAAACAGATTCCAAATGATCGATTTCGCTTTTGGTTTCCTCCACTAGCTCCGTTAGCGCTTCAAAAGTTCGCTTTAGCTTACCATATTTATCAAAATAGGAAGCGGCATTTTCCATGGCTGTTTTTTCCGGATCCAGAGGAATCAAAAGTTTTTCTCCGGTATAATAATTATCTACCTCAATCTGCTTATCTCCTTCTGCAGCCTGATAGCCATAGGTGTGTAAAAGTTCACCATAAACTTTGTACTTATCTCTTTTTTCCGTATCTTTGAGCTGTTTTTGCTGTAAATCGTATTTTTTTACATTTCTTTCCAGATGCGTGGTTACGATTTTACGAAGGTCTACCGATTTTTGACGAATTCTGGTAGTCACACTCTTTTTAGAATAAAACTGATATAAAAGATCGGAAACACTGTCCGTCTCTTCCGTCTGCATATTTTCATAAATCGTAAACGGAAGCACTCCAAACTCTGTCGGCATCTCATTCTCGTATACGATAAAGGACTGAAACTCCTGATTTTTAAGGCTCATAAAATACAAATAAAAGCAGCCGTATAATCGTTCCAGTTCATCATCCTTTAATTCCTGCACCGGCATATCCGCATCCAGCTTGGCACGGAAACATATCTCCTGTCCTACCACAGGCGACACACCGGTAAAGCAGGTATATATTGTCTTAAATACAGGCATTGCCTTTTGTGTAATTCTGCCCAAAAACTCTTCTCTGTTAACGATACCTGATTCATCATATAAAGCTTTTACATGGTCATCCGATACGATTTCGTTTGCTATATCATCCGCTGATAAAATCGGTGATATCTTATCCATCGTCTGTGGGATAAAATATTCTCTTCCGGGTAACACCTCACGTACAGAAGAAACTGCTCCGGATATGTGTTTGATACTATCGAGAATCATCTTCTTTTCATCATAAAAAATGATATTACTATGCTTTCCCATCAGCTCCATAGCCAGGGTTTTGTGTCTGAGATCACCCATTTCATCCAGATGCTCAATTTCAAAAGTCACCACTCGCTCCAGTCCGGGCTGTGAGATTTTAACAATTCGACCGTTTTGGATATGCTTTCTTAAAAGCATACAAAAATTCGGAGCTGTCATCGGACTCTTTTTGTTATCCTCTGTCAGATACAAAAGAGGCAGGGATGCATCCGCACTCATCAACAGTCTGTATGTCTGTCCATCATTTTTTACTGTAATTAAAAGTTCATCCTTTTCCGGCTGTGCAATCTTGTATAATCTGCCGTTTAATAAGGTTTCATTCAGCTGCTTAACAATTGCAGCAACGCAAATTCCGTCAAAAGCCATTTTCTTTAAAAAGACCGAAGCATATGCTTCGGTCTATCCTTTCTGTTATAAACCACGATTCGTAATCTTATTATCCTAATATCGCTTTGTCATTTACGAATTCCTCACCGCTGGCTTCCTCAAATTTATGCAAAAGCTGTTCTACGGTAAGCTGTTTCTTTTCTTCACCCTTGATATCTAAGATAACTCGACCATCCATCAGCATAATCAAACGATTTCCATGTGCAATGGCATCCTTCATATTATGCGTAATCATCATTGTGGTAAGCTTATCTCTGTTTACAATCAGTTCTGTTGTTTCGAGTACCTTTGCTGCAGTCTTTGGATCAAGAGCAGCTGTATGTTCATCTAATAAAAGCAGCTTTGGTTTTTGCAAGGTTGCCATCAAAAGGGTTAATGCCTGTCTCTGACCACCTGATAAAAGACCTACCTTTGAAGTCATTCTCTCTTCCAAGCCCAGATCGAGAATTTTTAATAATTCTTTGTAGTTTTCTCTTTCTTTCTTGGTAATACCACTTTTAAGCGTTCTTCTCGCTCCTCGGCGATTTGCCAGAGCCAAGTTTTCTTCTATGTTCATGGTTGCTGCAGTACCTGTCATCGGATCCTGGAATACACGACCCAAAAATTTCGCACGCTTATTTTCCGGAAGCTTTGTTACATCTTCCCCATCGATAATAACCTGTCCTTCATCCACCTGCCAAACGCCTGCAATCGCATTCATCATCGTAGATTTACCGGCACCGTTTCCTCCGATTACAGTAACAAAATCACCATCCTCCAAGGTCAGGGAGAAATCATTTAGTGCTACCTTTTCATTCACTGTTCCGGGATTAAAAACCTTTGTTACATTTTTAAGTTCCAGCACTTTAGTTTCCTCCTTTCTTTCCGGTTGCCTTTGTAAAATATCTGCTCTTCCAATATGGAATTGCCAAAAAGATTGCTACTACGAGAGCAGATAACAGTTTCAAAAGATCGGTATCAATTCCTAACCAGATAACGGTCTGAAGTACTAAATAGTACAAAATGGAACCAAAAGCGACTCCTAATAATCTTAAACCAAAATTTCTGAAGATTTTACCAAAAATAGCCTCACCAATAATAACAGCTGCCAGTCCGATAACAATGGCGCCTCGTCCCATATTGATATCCGCAAATCCCTGATACTGACTGAGCAGTGCTCCGGATAAAGCTACTAATCCATTCGAAATCATAAGGCCTAACACCTTGGAAAAATCTGTATTAATGCCCTGTGCTCTGGCCATGTTTCCGTTACAACCGGTTGCACGAAGTGCACTACCAAGCTCTGTACCAAAAAACCAGTAAAGAACTGCAATAATGATAACCAGCACAACAGCAACTACAAATATCGTATTTTTATAAAAAGCAACATCTTTGATATATCGAAGAGATACTAAAAGATTGTATTTTTCAACATTAATAGCCTGATTTGATTTTCCCATGATTTTCAGATTCACAGAATACAATCCAAGCTGTGTCAAAATACCGGCCAATATAGCCGGGATTCCCATAAAGGTATGAAATACACCAGTTGCAAATCCAGTTATCATACCGGCAATAATAGCTACAAATAACGAAATATATACATTAAATCCGGCCTGCATCATCATGATACAAACCGCACCACCTGTACAAAGTGATCCATCTACTGTCAAGTCGGCAATATCAAGAATACGGAATGTAATATAAATTCCGATTGCCGCGATTCCCCATATTAATCCTTGCGCCACCGCACCCGGGAGCGCATTGAACAAGGTCAATATATTCATAGTTTCCTCCCAACGCTTATCTCAAAAAAGGCAGTGAGTGTACAAACCCACTGCCCGCTAAATCAAACTATTTATTATTCTGCTACGATTTCTTCGTAACCTTCCGGAATTGTAATTCCTAATTCATCACAAATTGCTTTGTTGTATTTCTTTGTAAAGTTTGGTGCATATTCGATTGGCATAGAAGCAACATCTGCTTCTCCCTTTAAGATCTTAGCTGCCATCTTACCTGTAGCAACACCTAAATCATAATAGCTGATAGAAAGTGTAGCAACACCACAACCTGCACAGATACCTTCTTCACCTGCAATTACAGGAACACCTGCCGGCATACAAACATTTTTAATAATTTCTGTATTTGCTGCAACTGTATTATCTGTTGGAACATAAATCACATCTGCTTCGCTAGATGCAGTTGTAACAACTGCTGAAAGGTCATTTGAATCTGAGAATGCATAATACTCAGCACTTACGCCCTTTGCTTCGAGTGTTTTCTTTACAACATCTACCTGGTACTGTGAGTTAGGTTCTGCTGAACAGTATAATAAAGCAACCTTCTTTGCGTCAGGGAAGATTTCAAGAAGCATAGCTGCCTGCTCTTCAAGCGGAGCAAGGTCAGATGTACCGGAAATGTTTCCGCCTACTGTTCCATCAAAATCTGAAAGTTCCAAAGCAACACCATATTCTGTGATACTGGTACCAAGAATCGGAATTTCATTTGTTGCTGCTGCAGCTGCCTGAAGTGCAGGAGTCGCATTTGCAAGCATCAAATCAACATTCTTTGATACAAAGCTGTTTGCGATGGTAGAACAGGTATTTGAATCACCCTGTGCGTTCTGTACATCAAATGTAACTGCTGATCCAAGTTCGTCTGTTAACGCATCCTGGAATCCCTGTGTAGCTGCATCTAAAGCTACATGCTGTACTAACTGACAAATACCAACTGTGTAGCTGGCACCATCTGTTGTTTCTGCTGTTTCTGTTGTTTCAGTAGCTTCTGCTGTTTCAGTAGCTTCTACTGTCTCTGTAGCTTCTGAGCTTTCACTCTGTGCTACATCACTTCCACAAGCAACAAGTGTAGCCATCATAGCTACTGTTACGAGTAAAGCCAATAATTTTTTCATACTTTCATCCTCCTGTATTTACATTTGCTGCAAATAGACTATGCAGCCGAGAATGATTATATTGCTTTTACGCTTTAAAGTCAAGGAGCATTCATACTCCCTGCAGTATAACGAACAAGGCCACAGTTTATAATAAAATACCCTCCTTACTGCATTTCAGTAAAGAGGGTACTGACTTTCTTAAAACGACTTCTTTTAGTAACCAATTAACCAGTCGTACATTTCTTGATACTTCTGTGCTGATACAGCCCAAGAGAAGTCTGCTGCCATCGCTCTGTCTACCATCTTGTTCCATTCACGTTTCTTATTATAGTAAATGTATTTTGCATAGCGGACGGTTGCCAGCATTTCGTGTGCATTGTAATTACGGAAGCTAAATCCTGTTCCTGTGCTTTCGTATTCGTTGTACGGTTCAACCGTATCCTTCAGTCCACCGGTTTCTCTGACGATTGGAAGTGTACCGTAGTGAAGACTCATAAGCTGTGATAATCCGCATGGTTCGAATAAAGAAGGCATAAGGAATGCATCACATGCTGCATAAATCTTGTGTGAAAGCGCATCTGAATAAAAGATATTTGCAGATACCTTATCACCATATTTCCAGTCAAAGTGACGGAACATATTCTCATATCTTTCTTCACCGGTTCCGAGTACTACAATCTGTACATCCTCCTGGCAAAGCTCATCCATGATATAAGCAATCAGGTCAAAGCCCTTTTGATCTGTAAGTCTGGAAACAATACCGATCATCATCTTCTTGTCATCCTGCGCAAGTCCGAGTTCTTTTTGGAGTTCACGCTTATTTTTTACTTTTTCTTTTCTAAAGTTCTTTGCATTATAATTTGCAACAATATTTTTATCCGTTTCCGGATTGAAATCTGTATAATCAATACCGTTTACGATACCACGAAGTGCTCCTGCTCTGGCATTCAGCAATCCATCGAGACCCTCGCCGTAAAACTGTGTCTTGATTTCCTCTGCATAAGTATCCGATACGGTAGTCACCGCATCAGCAAATACGATACCACCCTTTAAAAGATTTGCATCCTTGTATGCTTCCAATTTGTCCGGTGTAAAGAAATAATCCGGAAGACCTGTGATATCCTTTACATCCTGTACATTCCACTTACCCTGGAATTTTAAGTTATGAATTGTCATAACTGTTTTAATTCCCTGGAAGAATTCACCACCGGCAAATCTTTCCTTTAAGTAAACCGGAATCAGACCTGTCTGCCAGTCGTGACAGTGAATCAGGTCAGGACGAAATCCTGTAAGCGGGAGGGCTGAAAGTGCTGCCTTACAGAAAAAGCTGAACTTACGAATTTCATCTAAAACATTATCACTATAGATTTTGAAGCCGCTGAAATATGACTCATTATCGATAAAGTAATACGTAATTCCGTCAACCTTGGCTTCTAACACACCTACATATTCACTCTTCCAGTTGAAGCTCAAATAGAAATGTGTTTTGTATTTCATCTTATCCTTAAGCTCCTGTTTGATACAGGTATACTTAGGCATCATAACACGAACATCATAATATCTCTTATCAATGTCCTTTGGAAGCGATCCGACTACGTCAGCCAAACCACCGGTTTTAATGAAAGGTACTCCTTCAGAAGCAATAAACAAGATGTTTTTCATTCGCATCCCTCCTAGGTTTTTGCGTCGATTGTTTACAATCGAGGCCATGCACTATTTTCATATACTACTTGACACTACCGTTGTATCAATTGTCTGCAATCGATGCCAATCATTCTTTTTATATTTTATTTGACACTGCTTTTCGTCTCAAATATTAGCAATATTATACACTATATCCCCCTATTTTCAAAGAGTTATTTGTAAGTTTTTTACATTTTATTCCGATTTTTACACCGCAGATTCTCTTTTCATATTTAGTCGAATACGGTCCGCAATCAAAGCGATGAATTCTGAATTTGTCGGCTTTCCTTTTCCGGTATGAATCGTATAGCCAAACATTTCATCGAGTGTTTCCATTCGTCCTCTCGACCAGGCAACTTCTATCGCATGTCTGATGGCTCTTTCCACCCTCGAAGGAGTGGTCTGAAAGGTCTTGGCTACCTGCGGATAGAGTATTTTGGTAATAGAATTTAATAAATCCATATCCTTGACAGACATCATAATGGCTTCTCGCAAATACTGGTATCCTTTGATATGTGCCGGAACTCCCAGTTCATGAAGCATATCGGTTATCGTATTTTCCAAATCATCATAGTTTGTCATTTGCTGCTTTGTTGTCACATTCTTTTTTTCTGCTGTCCTTTTGTCTTTTTGCGTCGGTACACTGATAATAATCTGGAACTCTTTGTTCTGTTTGACAAGTTCTGTCATCATCTTTAGTACCTGTTCATTCTCATTGGTAGAAACTCTGCTTATCTGACTCATTTTTACCCTTTCCTTCGTCTCTGATTATTCATTCGAGACCTTTTTTCAATTTCTTATTTTTTATTTAGCAGAAAACGTTTCCTTTCACGACATGGATTATAACAAACTGACATTTTCATCTGCAACCCATACTTATCGCAGCCTTTTCCTATTTTCAACAAAACTATCCAAAAATCAAAAAAAGACATCGGCAACTTCCTCTTTTGCCAATGTCTTTTTGTTTTATTTTGCGATAATTTATCGGTATTTTATTCTGCAGTATTGTATCCGTCCGGATTTTGCGACTGCCATCTCCAGGAATCCTGACACATTTCATCAATACCATACTCAGCAGTCCAGCCAAGTTCCTGTTTTGCAAGAGTTGCATCAGAATAACAGGTTGCGATATCTCCTGCTCTTCTTTCCTTGATCTGATACGGAAGTTCCTTTCCGCAGGCCTTTGAAAATGCTTTGATTACATCCAATACACTGTAGCCGTTTCCGGTTCCCAGGTTATAGGTTTTTACACCCGGACATTCTTTAATCTTGTTAATCGCTTTTACATGTCCCTTTGCCAAATCCACTACATGGATATAATCTCTGACTCCGGTTCCGTCCGGTGTATCATAATCATCACCAAATACACCTACCTGTGGTAATTTACCGATAGCCACCTGAGCTACATACGGAAGAAGGTTGTTTGGAATTCCCTTTGGATCTTCTCCGATCATACCGCTCTTGTGTGCTCCGATCGGATTGAAATAACGCAGTAAAATCACATTCCATTCGTTATCTGCTGTATGAAGGTCTGTTAAAATCTGCTCGAGCATATGCTTGGTCCAACCATATGGATTGGTACATACACCCTTTGGACATTCCTCAGTAATCGGAATAAAAGCAGGATCTCCATATACAGTTGCGGAAGAAGAAAAGATGATATTTTTACATCCGTTCTCTCTCATTGCCTTGCAAAGATTTAAAGTTCCGCCAATGTTATTCTCATAATATTCAAGTGGTTTCTGTACTGATTCGCCGACTGCCTTGAGTCCTGCAAAGTGAATCACTGCTTCCGGTTTTTCCTTGGCAAAAATTTCACTCATTTTTTCATAATCACGGATATCCGCTTCATAGAAAGTCACTGTCTTTCCTGTGATTTTCTGAATTCTGTCGACTGCCTTTTCACTTGAGTTGTAAAGATTATCTAAAACAACAACCTCATAGCCTTCTTCTAATAATTCCACGCAGGTATGACTTCCGATATATCCGGCTCCTCCGGTAACTAAAATTTTCATGTATAATCTCCTTTATTGATCTGTCTGAATTGTTTATATAAAACATACGACTTTCCATCTGTTCTTTTATGGAACATTTTGTATTTTATCACAATTTTTCCAAAATCAAAAGTAGAAATAGGATTAGTATTTTGCATTGAGGGAACGTACCAGATAATAAAACTCTTCTGTTTCCGTGTCTCTGTTCTTAATATCAGCCATGTCATTTAAAATATTTTCCAGACTGGCCTCTCCCTTGTAAGGGCTGTCAGATAATACCAATGCAAACTCTGCTGCCATAGAAGCCACACCAAAGTTCTCCGAATTATAGGATAAATAATCTGCTTTACAGATTTCGCGAGAGATTTGTCCGAGTCTTTCTGTCTGGACATCTTTATAACGAACAGTAACGGTTGCATACTCATTTAAGATATAGTCCTCTAACTGATCGTCTGTGTAGTTTACAACTTCCTCGTCATTTCCCTGCTGGTATTTCAGTTTTCTGTTTCTTCGTCCGGCCGGGATAATTTCATATAAAGCTACTACGCTTTGTCCCTTGCCCATTTCACCGGCATCCTTTTTCACATCATCAAAGTCCTGTTCGGTCATCATTTTGTTTTCATATCCGATTAATCGATAACCCTGTACCAGGTAAGGATTGAATTCCACCTGAAGTTTTACATCCTTGGCTACCGCTTCGAGATTACCGGATTTTTCTTTTACCAGTACCTTGTTTGCTTCATAAACAGAATCAATGTAAGAATAATTTCCGTTTCCGTTATCTGCCAGTGCAGACAGATTATTATCCTTTAAGTTGCCGTCACCAAAACCGAGTACTGACAGATAAATTCCCATATCTCGCTTTTCTGTGATAAATGCTTTTAATTCCTCCGGGTCAGAAATACCGACATTTAAGTCACCGTCTGTTGCCATAATGATTCGGTTGTTGCCGTCTTCCATGTAATATGCTGCTGCTACATCATAGGCCAGTTCCATTCCTCTCTCACCATTGGTGCTGCCGCCTGCTTTCAGACTGTCAATCGCTGTCAGAATTTCCGTCTTTTCTTTCAGAGTAGCGCCCTCGATAATCACATCCACATCTCCGGAATATGTGACAATCGAGATTGTATCCTTTTGACTCATCTGTCCTAAAAACATCTCCAGTGACTTCTTGAAAAGTGGCAGTTTATTCTCATCTCTCATAGAACCGGATACATCCACGAGAAATACAAAATTGTTTGGTTTCTCATAATTATTATTTATATCTTCTGCCTGAACACCAATCATCATAAGGTCATGCTCCGGATTCCACGGGCAAACGCCTACTTCCTTGGTAATACCGAATTTTTCTCCTCGTTTTGGTGCATTTAAATCATAACTAAAGTAGTTTACAAATTCCTCCGGACGAATGGCATCGCTGTTGTACCAAATATCCTGAAGGCTGTAGCCCTGCTCAATCATTCTTCTGGCATTTGCATAGCTGGCTGTATTTACACTGGAAGAAAAAGTTGACAGTGGATTCCTTTTACTGCTTAAAAATCCGATTTCTTCTTCCTTGTCATACTCCTCACCGCCGCGATAGGATGCATAACGATTCGCAGCTTCTCCACTGTATAAGATATCTTCTGAATCTGATTCTGCTTTTGCTGTGCCAAATTCCCTCTTTCCGGAATTAACATCTGATTGACCGCTGACATATGCCTCATCATTTGTAAAAGTTTCTGCCGGTGCAGACTCCTCATACTCATATTCCTCTGCCGGTGCTGTATCCATTTCCTCCATTTCAGGTGCATACTCTTCTTCTACGACAAGATTTGGCTCCGATGCAGGTGTTTCTGAATAGGATTCACCAGCTGCCGTAAAGCTCTCTGTCGCTGTTGCAGACGGAGCACTTTCACTTTTGAATGTTCCATTATGGAATATATTGACACTAATTCCTAAAACTGCTGCTGTGGCTACGATAGACAGTATGCTCTTTTTATTTATTTTGATTTTTTTGTTTTCTTCTAATATTTCCTGTTTTGCCTGTTCAAAGCTGACAACCTGATTGTCTGCATTTTTTTCTCCGTTATCTGCGCGTTCAATTCCATCCTGAATACGCTGCCAATAATCCGGAGTATCATCATTTATATATTTACGATATTCTTCGTTCATTCTCTGATCTGACATAATAACCTCCTATTTTGCAATTGTTTTTCTAAGGTTCTTAATCCCCTGCCTGTACCTCCAGGCGGCGGTAGTGACGGGAATATTCAGAATTTTTGAAATCTGATCAATGGTCAATTCTCCAAATACCTTTAGATGCACAACTTCTCGCTGATCCTGCGGTAAGGTGCTAAGTATCTGAGTCACCTGCATATTCTCTTCTACCTGATTCATTGCACCCGGGTCTTCTATTTCTGTCTGTTCCTCAATACTGATTTGATTCTGCTGTTTTTGTTTCTTTCTCAGATAATCAATTGACATATTATGTACGATTCTTCCTATCCAGGCTCTGTGTCCGTTTCCCGGCACATAGGTATCTGCCTTTTGCCAAAGTCTGATAAAGAAATCACTCGCCACATCCTCAGCATCTTCACGATGATTCAATATCGACAGACACAGATGAAAGACATAGCCATGATATGCATCATAAATTTGCCTTAGTGCATTTTGCGAATCCTGGTCTTTTTTAATAATCTGTGCGATGCAGGATTCAAATACTTTTTCTTCCATACGTTTCCCCGCTTTTTCTCGACTGCCTGCAATCGAGTCCTTTCATAAATTTACATATTTCTTTCGTTACATAAATCGATTTATTGCGATCGCTTTTACCTACATTTGATGTAGTTATTAGATATACGATTGCTTTTTTACAAAATTAGAGTGCTTTTTTTCTTTTTTTTCATTTTTTTATTTTTTTCTTTCATTCCGATATTTCAGGTGGATTTTACTAGAAAGAAAAAACGCCAGTTTGGAAAATCCAACTCTGACGTCCTTTTCATATGTTCAATATCTAATATCCTTCTTAGTCATTTCCTTCCGGAATCTGTTTGATAATGTTTTTATAAATTCTGGCAAAGAAGAATAAGGTAACCATCAATGACATAAGCTCTGCAATCGGGAATGACCACCAAACTGCTGATAAGCCGCCGACCTTTGCCAAAATATAAGCTGCCGGAATCAATACAAAAAGCTGTCTCATAATAGAAACAATCATACTGTACATAGCTTTTCCGAGTGCCTGGAATACAGTGCCGATGATGATACAGAACCATGCAAACAAATAGTGAATACCAATTACTCGAAGTGCCACGGTACCGATTGCCATCATCTCTTCCTGTGCATCAAAAAGTCTCAACAGTACATGTGGTATAAATTCAAAACAAAGGCATCCAAAGCCTGCTAACAGAAAGGCTGCAATCATACTGATTTTGATGGTTTTCATCATACGTTTTCTCTGACCTGCACCGTAGCTAAATGCTAAAATCGGAGTAATACCGTTGGTCATACCGAAAATCGGCATAAAGAAAAAGCTCTGAAGGTTGAAATATACTCCAAATACTGCGGTTGCAGTCGGTGTGAAACCGATTAGAATCTGATTCATGCAAAAGTTCATAACCGATCCGATTGACTGCATAATAATCGCAGGAACACCAACCGAATAAATACCTTTAATAATAGCACCGTTTGGTTTAAATCCTTTAAGGGAGATTTTTACTTCCTTATTCACACAAACATGACAGGTAAGTGCAATGATACCGGCAATAATCTGACCGGTTACAGTAGCTACTGCAGCACCGGCAATACCCATCTTTGGACAACCCAACAAACCGAAAATCATAATCGGATCCAAAATCAGGTTGATTACTGCCCCGCTAAGCTGCGATATCATACTGAAAACGGTCTTTCCGGTTGAGGTTAACAAACGTTCAAAAAATACCTGAGTAAACAAACCAAAGGAAACAATCAGCACAATACTGAGATAGGTACATCCGTATTCCATAATCTGAGGATTTTGCCCCTTGAGCATAGAATTATAAAACGGTTTTACACAAGTAAGTCCTACTACTAAAAATACCAGATAGCTGAGTAAATAGATAAATCCGCCATTGGTTGCTGTATCATTTACCTTTTTAAAATCTCTCTCTCCCAATGATTTTGATAATAAAGCATTGATACCGACACCGGTACCTACGCTGACACTAATCAGCATCATCTGAAGTGGGAAAGCAAGCGATACGGCTGTAAGTGCATCCTCTGACAACTTTGCTACAAAGATACTGTCGACAACGTTGTATAAGGCCTGTACCAGCATGGAAATCATCATTGGAATCGACATATTCCAAATCAGCTTATTTACCGGCATGACACCCATTTTGTTTTCTTTCTTTTCCTGTCCCTGATTACTCATTTTTCCTCATTTCCACGCTTGGAAAGAGCTTTTGACATTTCTGTCAAAAGCTCTGTAATTTAGCGATATTCTATACGATTTTTCTTGTTTCGCTTTCTCTCATACATACGCATATCTGCTTTTTGCATGCATTCAACCAGCGTCAGACCCTTGCCTTCTTTTAAACTGCAGATACCAAAGCTAGCGTCCAGCGTATATGGTACATCATTTTCCGCAGTCTTGGCAAGTGCTTTTTGAAATTTTTCAGAAAAGACAATGCCCCTGTCAGTAGCTGAATGCGGCAGGAACGCGGCAAATTCATCTCCGCCTACTCTGGCACAAAAGTCTTCTTCTTCCATACAACTCTTGATGGCTTGTGCCAAGAGGCACAGCGCCCTGTCACCTTCTAAATGACCAAAGGTATCATTAATATATTTCAGATTATCCATATCAATACTGATATATAAATCATTGGAATTTTTATCTCTGAAAGCAATGCTGTCACGAATCTGCTTATCAAAACCTCTTCGATTTAACAGACCGGTCAACACATCTCTTTGATACTGTGCTTTGATCTGTTCAAGGTCGGCAATTTCCTTTTGCACCGAAGCATTTTCAATGGCATTTGCCAGATTCATAATAAAGGTCTGAGTACATACATCAAACCAATGCATGTCCGGAATTTTAGCAGCCAGATACCCATAAATCGTATTTTTAAAATGCATAGAAAAGAATACGAGATTTTGGATTTCATCTTCTTTTCTGAATTCCTTTGGCAATAGATCTTTTCTGTCAAATACGATATTGTAGTGCTCTGCTCTTTCTGTTCCGTGGAAAATTCTTTTCAGAATCATCTGATCCGTAAACTGGTTCTGCTTTTCAACGGCCTCAAATTCTTTTTCTTTGGTATCACACATGCAAAGATATACTTCATCACTTTGCAAAACATCTCCATACTTTTCTGTAACCCATAAATACTCTTCCTCTTCAAAGGCATCCTGATACTCGGTTACAGCAAGCATTGCATTTTTCATATTGTAGGTCTGTCTGTAAGATTCTGCAATATAATCTATCTTTACTTCATCCAGCTTAGCCTTGCAACAGCCACAGCTTTTTTGTAAATGCATTTTAGGTAATACCATGCTGCAATCATTGACGTGTTCCTTACGATTCGCGGCATCAATGATATCGATTGCACAATATACCATTTCCTCAAAGTTTACTTCAAAAGTCGTAAGCGGCGGATCATTTTGAATCGCTTCAGATACGCAGTCAAAACCGGATACGCAAACATCCTCCGGTACACTGATCCCTCGTTTTTTCAGTTCCTCACATATAGATAATGCCATATAGTCATTGGCACAAATAATAACCTGCGGGTAGGTCTGACGCTCTGTCATAAACCAATCGATTGCTTCCTTGCCCTTATCTCTCCAATAGTCACCGTGGAATACTGTATGTTCCTCAATCGGAAGACCATACTCTTCCATTTTAGAAACAAAGCCTCTGAGTCTGAGTTTTGCATCCTGACTCTCCTTTTTTCCGGACATATAGCAGATATCTGTGAATTTATGATCCTTGATGAAATGCTCGGTCATGGACGCAATTGCCTCTTTATTTTCCGACAACACACTATAAAAGCCGTCTCGAACACTTCTCATATAGACAACCGGACATTTTGCTGTCTTTTTCAACACATCGTATAAATCATCTTCTAATCCGGGATTATTAAAGACATCCTCTGTCACGATTACCCCATCAAACAAACTTAGGTCCGGAATGGTAATACATCTTTTTTCACCCTCCGCATATAAGAAGTCATCATTAAAAGAACCATAGGTACAAAATACCATGACATCATATTTCAGCCCATTTGCCTTTTCAACAATCGCATTCAGGATTCCTTCCTGCAACGTTCCGGTTACTTCACCGATAAAAACCGCAATCCTTTTCTTCATAGTCATCACCCTTTTTGAATTATTCCTTTAATTCAAGTCCATTTTCCCACTTTACACACACAATCATCATCCCGGCTTTTTGGCCTAGTATAATGATTCACTATTATATCGGCATATTCCGTCAAAAAATAATAGTAAAAGCAAAAAAGAATTGTCTTTTGAACAATTCTTTTTAGATTTCATTAAGGCAGAATATGTCCTGCATCCAAATACAAGCGATACCACTCTTCTCTGGACAGGATAATCTCACTACCTGCTATCATTTCCTTTAATCGTGATACCCTGGTGCTGCCGGCAATCATCTGAAGCTTTGCCGGATGTCTCAACAGCCAGGCAGTCGCTACTCCTGTCGGAGTAATACTGTACTTTTCTGCAATTTCCTGCATTGTCTTATTTAATTTTTCGTATTTTTCATGACCGATAAAGTTGCCTTCAAAAAAGCCAAACTGGAACGGTGACCAAGCCTGAATTGTAATATCATGCAGTCTGCAATAGTCCAGTACATAACCGTCTCGATTAAGTCCTCCATCCGTCAACATATTTACTTCTAACCCTTCTGCGACCATATTGGAAAAAGGGATGCTCATTTGAAGCTGATTGATAATCAGTTCCTGTCGGACATACTTTTTCAAAAGTTCCATTTGCATCGGACTATGATTGGATACACCAAAATGTCTGACCTTTCCTGATTTTTCCAAATCATCAAATGCCTTTGCTACCTCTTCAGGCTCGCATAACGCATCCGGTCTGTGTAAAAGTAATATATCCAAATACTCGGTCTGAAGTCTTTTTAAGCTTTGATCTACCGACTTCATGATATGCTCATACGAAAAGTCATACATCTTTCCCGGTACAATCGCACATTTTGACTGAATATAGTAGTCTTCTCTGTTCAGATTCATCTGACTGACAGCCTGTCCAAACTTTGTTTCGCACATACCGCCGCCATAAATATCTGCATGATCAAAGAAATTGAGTCCCTCCTGAAGCGATGCATCAATATGAGATGTAAGCGTTGCCTCATCCATATCCGCTATTCTCATCATTCCGACCGCAATTCTGGGTAATGTAATTGTATTTTTTGTTCCTATTACTTTTGTTTCCATCGCATAATTCCTTTTTGAAATATCTTCTATGTTTGAAATAAAATTGCGTCTGTATCAAAATCCGTAAATTCATTCAAAGCAATTTATAAAAAAGATCGTATACAAAAATAGTAACAGGATACCAAAATCATTGCTAGATAATATGTATTTTTTTATAGCACAGACCTATTTTATCTGCTTATAATTCAAAATAATTTTTAGCATTATAGAAACAAATATTTTCTACAATCGTCTGTAATAATTCCATATCATTTGGATACTCTCCGTTCTCAACTAAAGTCCCGATATAGTTACAAAGAATTCTTCTAAAGTATTCATGTCTGGTGTAGGATAAAAAGCTTCTGGAGTCTGTCAGCATACCTACAGAAACGGCTAACATACCGCTTTGAGACATGTTTTTAAGCATATCTTCCATGCCATTCTTATGATCCTGGAACCACCACGCTGCGCCCTGCTGAACCTTGCCTCTGACATCGGTTTCATAAAAACAGTTACACAGAATCTGTATGGTCGAATTATCATTTGCATTCAAGCTGTAAAGAATCGTTTTCGGAAGTGCTTTTTTCTGATTCAGAGTATCTAAAAAAAGTGCTAACCGGTCAGTATCTACCACGCCCTTGATTCTGTCAAAGCCTTTATCCTTACCCAAGGTTTCAAATGCTGTCTGATTTGAGTTTCTGACAACTCCGAAATGAAGCTGCATCACCCAGTTTTTCTGAGCATATTCCTCTGCTAAAAAGAGCATCAGATTGGTTTGATATACGAGTAATTCCTCCTCTGAAAGAGAGACGCTTTTTACTTCAAATATTTTATCCATCAGCTTGTTCGTTTCTACTTCATTCATAAGCTGATACGGCATTTCCAAAAAGCTGTGATCCGAGCTTTTACAGCCTCTTTGATCAAAATAATCAATTCTGTTTTTAATCGCCTGACAAAAAGTATTATAGTCACAAATCTCTACCTGTGAAACCTCAGAAAGCTTATCAATATATTCTTTAAATCCGATTGCACCGGGATTCATAATCTGATCCGGTCTGAAGGTAGGAATGACCTTTGTCCCCCCTTCTTTTTTATCGGCCAGCAATTCATGCCATTTCAAATCATCGACCGGATCATCTGTCGTTCCGATACATACCACATTTGATTTTTTAATCAGTCCGAGAGCAGACATGCCCTCCTTTTTTAATTTTTGGTTGCAAGCCTCCCAGATTCTGTCCGCTGATTTAACAGAAAGCGGCTCGTCAATATCAAAGTATCGTTTTAATTCCAAATGACTCCAGTGGTAGAGAGGATTACCTATGGCTAACTCCAGAGTTTTTGCCCAGGCCATAAATTTATCATAATCTGTGGCATTTCCTGTAATATATTCTTCATCGATTCCCATCTGACGCATCAAACGCCATTTGTAGTGATCTCCGCCAAGCCATACCTTCGTGATATTTTCAAAGGTGACATCTTCTGCGATTTCTTTTGGATCCAAATGGCAATGATAATCAATAATAGGCATCTTTTTTGCAAACTGATATAAGCTCTTTGCTGTTTCATTTTGTAATAAAAAATCTTCATCCATAAATGTTTTCATAACGGTCATCCTTTATGCTGTATTTCTGATAGTTTGATACTAACATGTTAGTTTATGTTTGTAAAGCCAATGTTCTATTTACATAGCCTCTGCAATTGTTTATAATATGAGGGCAACGAAACAGATGAACACATGGAGATATTCCTATGGATCTTTCATTAAATCAAAAGACTTATGACACCATAAAAAAGGATATCATGACCTTTGCACTAAAGCCCGGAGAAGGTGTTTCTGCAGCCAAGCTGGCAGAAAGGTATCAGGTTAGCCGCACTCCTGTCCGAGAGGCTTTGGTTAAGCTCCAGGCGGAGGGAATGGTCGACATTTATCCAAAATCAAAATCTGTCATTTCAAAAATAAATATCAATCTGGCCCAGCAGGAATGGTTTCTGCGTAAAACCCTGGAACTGGGCATGGTGGATGCTTTCTTTGAGCGCGTAACCGCTTCCGATATTGAAAAAATGGAAAGCTATTATCAAAAGCAGCTTACCTTTTCTGATATTGCAAAAACGCATGAAGCGGCTTATCAGTATCTGCTTTCGGATAATGATTTTCATGCAGTTACCTATCATGTTGCCGGAGAAGAAATCTCCGCTTCTATTATCAAGGGAACCATGACACACTATGCCAGACTCAGACTTTTGGTGGATTTAGACGGTCAGAATAAGGACCGAACCTTTAATGATCATAAACAGCTCATTGCTTATGTCAAAGCTGCAGATAAAGAAGGATACCGGAGGTGCCTCGAGCATCACCTCGGCTATATCAAACAAGATATTGAACGCATTAGGGATATTTATCCGGATATCTTTGTTACAGAGTAAATATTGTTTGGGACATACTGTTAAAAAAGCGTGTAAAAATGATTTTTCATTTTTACACGCCTTTTTTTATTCTTTCCTAAATTACATTTTGATTAGTTCATATTCTCTGCTACCGATACCCAGTTTTACGGCATGCTCTAAAGTTTCCTTCCATCTGACATTCGGATTTGAATCGAGGAAGTGATCATGATGATGATGCCAATCCGCTTTTTCGAGATTGTCCGAAAGCTGTGAATTTGGCATAGGTGTTGACTTAAGGCATGCATCCACACAGGCCTGATCCAAAGCAACCGGATCAAAAGATGCAAACATACCGATGTTTGGTAAAATAGGCGCATCATTTTCTGAATGACAGTCACAGTTTGGTGAAACGTCTACAATCAAGCTGATATGGAAATTCGGTCTCTTGTCAATGACTGCCTTGGTGTATTCTGCAATCTTGCATCCGAGGATTTCATTTGCATTTCCGTTTGGATTGTAAATAGCATCAAAGGAACAAGCACCAATACAACGACCGCAGCCCTTACATAAATCCTGATCAATCACTGCTTTTCCGCTTTCATAGCAGATGGCATCTGAACCACATTCCTTTGCACATCTCTTGCAATTTTTACAAAGAGCTTCATTTACAACCGGTTTTCCCTGGTTGTGCTGATGCATTTTTCCGGCACGACTTCCGCAGCCCATACCGATATTTTTCAAAGCTCCGCCAAAGCCGGTTGCTTCATGTCCCTTGAAATGATTCAGGGAAATAAACACATCTGCGTCCATAACCGCTCTTCCGATATAAGCTTCTTTACAATATTCCCCGCCTTCAATCGGAACGATAATATCATCGGTACCTCTGAGGCCGTCACCAATGATGATGTGACAGCCTGTGGTGATTTCATTGAATCCGTTTTCCTGTGCACATGAAATATGATCCAGTGCATTCTTTCTCGAACCCGGATATAAGGTATTGCAATCTGTCAGGAATGGCTTTCCTCCTGCTTCCTTTACTAAATCAGCAACTGCCTTTGCATAATTCGGGCGAAGATATGCAATATTTCCCAGCTCGCCAAAATGAATTTTGATTGCTACAAACTTGTTGTCCATATCCATATCCATAATTCCGGCTTTACGAAGCAGTTTTTTAAGTTTTTCCGGTAATCCGATACCGTTTGCAGTTCTAAAGTCTGTAAAATATACTTTTGATTTTTCCAT
>JAZUKG010000222.1:0-3379 GCA_045643145.1 Lachnospiraceae bacterium
TACCGATGTCAAAATCTTCGTATTTTTCCTGAACTTCATAAAAACTGCTGTTCAGTATAGTCCAGTCATTGTATTTGTAATACGTTGGGTGCGAAGCAATAAATAGTGTTAATGCAGCCAGCAGAACACAGCATATTCCCAAAAATGACATTCGGCTTTATTCTTCTGTGTTTAATCCTGTTCCTGGTAATCAAAACTACAGATATGATTCCTGAAATAATTACAAATGCGAATAAAAACAGATATAAAAATAATTCATACCATGGATTCATAGCAAGATTCTCTTTCCTGAAATTCATTATTCATATCTCGCCTTGCAGCAAGATCCAGATAATCATCTGTAAATTCATTAAGTCCCTCCAAAAATGTTGACCATGCCTTTTCCTTTGGAACTAACACTACAGTATCACCGATTTTCTGTGCATAAACTTCATTTCCTTCAAATCTGAATTCCTTTGGTAATCTTACTGCCTGACCGAGTAAATTATTGTCGTAATGATAATACTAATATCAACAAAAGCCTTGGACTTTTTAAGATTAATGCAATAGTATAATTCTTATTAGCTGTAACTCTTACTGACCTTGCACACCTGAGACAGTATCTTTCAAAGGTTGTAACATCACTAAGATAATTAATAAGCATTTATCCAATTTAATACTTTCTCTTACAAACAGAGGTATTGTGATTATATCGTCACAATACCTCTGTTTAACTATAGTAAATAATTTTTCTGGCTGAACTAGACTTTCAACGACTGAAATATCCGGATACTTTTTCATTTTGAATTAATATTCTGCTTCCGCTTTTTTCCACAGAAAATCCATTCAAAAGTTTTTACTTAAGTGCATTCAAAAAGTCAATCGCTTCATAAACATTTGAAAAGGTTAAACATTTCTGGCAAAGCCAACGGTTACGTTCATCTGTATCATCAATGCAAGGCAATCCATCCTGAAGCAAATTGGATACGGTTTTCTTTGCGTTCTCAACTGCAACAGGATACCTTTGCGCAATTCTTGCTGTTATATCTGCATCCCCTTTTTTATAGTTTGGTTCTTTTGTCAGTAGCTTCTGCATGACATGTTCCTTTTCAGCAACCGTCTGGATTGGTGGTGTATACAGTTCATAATGCAACATGAGCCAATACTCTATGCAGCCTGTCGTCATCAGAAGACGAACCCTGATTCCGGACTTCTTTCGCAAAGAACGTAGTCGCTTGATGATTTTCAGTCGTGCATCCCAAGATGAAATATCTTTTGTTTCTACGTCAAAGAAGAACCAAACTTCATCCGTTACTTCTGCATAGTCCCGGTAAGACTTATCTTTCTTGAATTTGTTATCTGCTTCTTCAAACAATCCGGTAGACTTTGAACGTTTGATGGAAGCAACATCATGAAATTCCTTCTTCAGAAAATCCGTATAAGCCTGTTCGCTTTCGCCTTCACAGAAGACAATAATATAGGGTTTTTCGGACCTTGTACGGCGAGGCATTTTTACTCCACCTCCTCTATCTCAATGTCCGGAGTAGCTCCATATTTCCCCACCAGATAACCCTTTCGGATGTTTTCTGTTGTTCTGGTAGAGAATTCACTGATACTGTAAAGCTCAGAAGCACCATCCTTATCCTGTTTATCTACAAAATACAGCTGATCTTTACGAAGAAGTTCAAGATTCATTAACTCTGTGTTATGAGTTGTAAATACAATCTGTGCACCCTTCGGATTAGAAGTCTTACTCTGAAATTTTGCAATGATAAAGTTGACCAGTTTCGGGTGCAGTTCACGTTCCAATTCATCCACCAGCAGAATGCCGCCACTATGCAAAGCTGACTCAATCGCAGGAGCGATTGCCATCAGTTTTCTGGTACCGTCAGACTCATCTGCAAGGTCAAGCAAATAGGACGACTTCATGCCATCCTTATTTTCACCCTGATGGCTTGCCTTTGCAGTAACTTCACCCATCTTCAGACGAACTTCTCCGTTATTTGAGGTTTCCGAGAGAACATGTATAAACTGCACTAAGGCAGTCTTGATTCCGTCAGGAATATCACCCGGCAGAGTAGTATAATCATCTATCTCCTTACTGTCAAACTCAAATTGCATATCCTGAATACCCAAATCTGCAGCCTTAGCATAATCAGAGATTGCTTTCAGCATGTTCTTATCTTCGGAATACTCAATAAGCTGTTTAGGAATATCAGAATAGTCGCGGCTAAAATACACATGGTCGCGAAACCAACGCATAGCAGCAACGCATGGTGCGTCATTCATTGTACATGCCACAGAGAAAAACAGCTGGTTATCTGCAACCATTTCGCCAATCATACTTCTCTTTTTCTTTTCTTCTGTAAAGACAAATTCCTGTGCTGTCCTGCTAAAAATCAAAGCTTTCTGGCCTTTTGGTGCATGATACAGATACTCAGAAAAGATTTTTTCTCTCGTAGCAGAAAAACCATACCAGTACTTGATCCCATTTGAGGTATATATGAAGTCGAACTCTGTTGGTTCATCCTTAGAATAATCATTTAATGCAAAAGGATTAACAGGAATAACAGCACGTTCATGCTGCGTTCTCTGTGCATTACGAATAAATTGCACCGCAAGCCAAAAGGCACGGATAACATTACTCTTTCCTCCGCCGTTTTTGCCATAGATGGCACAGGATGGCAACAGCTTAACAGTTGAAGTCAACGGAATCAGACAATTTTTGAAAGTACTTAAACCAGTTGCTTCCATTGAAAGCGTAGCCTCATCGCGGAAAGAACGGTAATTTTTGAAACGAAATTCGATTAACATTACAAAACACCTCCATGATAGTCTTATATCAGTATAGCATCATTATTTCCAAAATGCAATAGAAATAATCAATCTTTTTGATTTTTTTAGTTTGATTTATTTTCCTGTGATTATTTGTCGCATTCTTTGTCGGTTTTTGTATGACCCCTGCGGATTGATATCAGCAAGTAAAACTTTTTTGCCATGATTAAGTGTCCCGTCAGGTGCTGTAAATTCATACAACGGAAGTCCGTCACATGTTTCAGATGAGTAAGATAAAGAACCTAATGCTTCGGCAAAACCTTCAGGTGTTATCGATCCATCCGGATAACCTGAATCCGGGCCAACGGCAGGCATACAAGGCAGATGGATCTGCGAACCATCTGTTTCAGACGGCACTTCTTCTGTAGTTTTTTCCGGTTCAGTCTGCTTTACGCTATCAGTAATTACTGGTTTTTGAGATTCAGTTTGCTTTACGATTTCCGTAATTACTGTTTTTTCAGTTACCGGACTGAAAGTGTTATTTTTCGAAACAGGCGTGGATTCTTCAGCTGGTTTATTTTCTGTATGTTCCACGTTGCTTTTATCATCCGGTTCAGATATTACA
>JAZUKG010000223.1:0-1511 GCA_045643145.1 Lachnospiraceae bacterium
GGTTTCATCTGAAAAAGTAACATCTTTGCCGAACATATCAATAATATCACTGATCATAGGTTTGACAATTCGCAAAGATGCCCGACAGTTTCCACTGGAATACATATAAACATGTTCTTTCATATACTCAGAAAGATCAAGGGACTTTTTACCTGCACCTTGCAATTTTTCAAAAGGTTTTATATGTTCATCAAGAATCCGAATGTCTTTCATCCTATCAATGCGATAATTGGAAATATCATCATACTTGTCAAAATTGCAAATAAGATAATACTTGCCTTCTTTTGCTGCCATTTGATAGGGGCTGACTACATAAAGTTCACTGCCGTCTGACCGTTTTTTGGGATGCATCTTTTTGTCAGTACCGTACTCCAGATACTTGAAAGCAATTTTTCGATGCAAACTAATTGCTTCATCGATCTGTTCAACATTCAAAAACACCTGTTTGTTATCTGTACTGTTATCCTGCATAGTTGCAATATGCTGAACACGGGAACTGAAGTATGTATTGGACAGTCCCTCTAACTTGCCGACAAGTTCCTTGCACTGACTGTATGGCACATGCTTGGAAAAGAGCAGTCCGTCAATCAGCAACCGCAGTTCACCAACGGTGAAATCTCTCGAAAGATACAAATCAGACATCACATAGCTTTCTTCCAATTCGCCGGTTTTGGAATTCGGCACCATTCGAACAGATTCGCTATATTCAATTTCATACCCGAAATCAATCAAATTCATGATGTTTCGCCTGATTGCCTTGCGTTCAGCAGTCATATTGTATTCGGTGCGCAATTTTTCTGCAATATACTTCTGACTGAGCCGATGATCTGCATCAGAATACTTTTGGAGAATGTCAAGAATGTTGAATATCAATAATTTTTTGGGTTTCTTTGTATAAATCATTCCGTCCCTCCGTTACGAGGATATCTTATCACATTCGATGTTCCTTTTTTGGTGCATAAGTATTATACCATTTTTTTGGTTTTTTTCAATAGTGTTTATGTGAATAAAGATTTCAAAATCAAAAAACCTCAATATCCTCTGCCAGATTGATACTCTCCTTGCCCTGCTTTTCCGCATAGCGTATGGTCTGATACGCTCCGCCGGACTTATGGTCGATATAGCAGATAATCAAATCAGCCCGGTCAACCATATAACGGTTTCTCATCTGGAATGCCGCTTTGAAATGCGCTCTCGATGATGCTTCGCAGATTTCGATTTCATCATAATATGCTTCATAGCATTCCTGATTTTCAAGATATTCTGCGGTCGGATACGGCAACACCCAGATGTGAGCAGAGTTATCATCTCTGAAATTTCTTTTCAGGCGACAGATGGTAGAGGATGCCGCCTGGTCAAAATCTCCATCCCTGCCGACGAGGAAATCGACATACTCTTTCTCTTCCAAAAGCCGATGAAGTACACTTTCAAGCTTGTCTTCCGCTTCCCGTAAACGGTCAACATATCTGTGTCCGAAGAAGGCGACCGTGTAAATATCTAACGCTAATCCA
>JAZUKG010000224.1:0-1878 GCA_045643145.1 Lachnospiraceae bacterium
TGGACAACGTACTATTATATTGTTAATGAAAATATAGTCGTAGGTGCAGTTAGAGTAGTAAATAAAAATGATGGAAGCAGAAAAAGGATTTCGCCAATTTGGATTATGGCAGAGTTTCGTAATAAAGGATATGCTGGGCAAGCAATAGCTGAACTTGAAAGAATATATGGTTCTGATTATTGGTGTCTGGATACGATTTTGCAGGAAAAGGGAAATTTGCATCTATATGAGAAAATGGGATATGTTCAAACTGGGAAGGTCGAGCATATAAATGAAAGAATGGATATAGTATTCTACGAGAAAAATTGACAACAAATGACCCGAATAGAAAATTATTGCTCACTGACCAGCCCAATTTATCGGAAGCATGTTTTTTGGCTTCACAAAATCAAAAGGGTATAGTATTACTAATCTTGGAAAGTATGAGAGTAACAATATCGAAGAAGCAGCATTTCTGCCTCCGGCATCACCGGCAATTAAGAAAACACTGGGTGTGCTGACAGTTAATGGAAAATTTTACAGTATACATTGCTATTGTATGGAATTAAGGAGTTTGTATGGATATAAAAGAATTTTTTTCGTCAGATAACAAAATGCATTGGATAGAAAAAATGAAAGAGTGTGATTGGGGAGCAGGTCAGTGGCTTGCTGAGCTGCTTACTCAAAATAAGTTACAGGAAATGGTCGGAAACGGTGCTTTGGTTCCTATGCTGACAGATGGAGAGGAACTTGTTTCTTTTTGTACATTTGCGCCACTTGACGAGATACAGCCAACAGAAGATTCACCTTGGATTGGATTTCTATATACATTTCCGAAATTTCGAGGACACCGCTATGCAGGGATGCTATTGGATTGGTGTGAATGCATGGCTACAATTATGGGTAAGGATAATATATACATATCAACCGATCATATAGGCTTGTATGAAAAGTATGGATATGTTTTTATGGATACTCGGACTACCGTGAATGATGAGGAATCCAGAATATACATAAAGAACCTTTCAGCTCCATCAAAGGAAAAAGATATACGAATGGAAAAGGGTGGAAAATGGAAAGCAAAAATCGTTGCGGATCTTTCTTTAATATGACTAATGCCAAAGCTATTATTCATGCGGTGGGTCCGGATTTTTCGGAGGAGCACTTGATAATCCGGCGGGTGAATCAGCAAAGCAATGCTGCAGAGCGTATGGATTATTTATTAAGGATTATCCTGATTATGATATCGATGTAAAACTTTGTGCTTTTACTGCAAATGAGGTGATAAAGGCACAAACTGAATTTGATATTTACATGTGAGAATAGTATATTATTTTGAGATAACGGGCAAATCAGGACGGACTCAAAAAATTTTTATGTGAGGACCATTATGGAATATTGGGATCTTTATGATAAAGATAGAAATCTCCTGGGCAGAACGCATCTTCGCGGTGATAAATTCAATGAAGGTGAATACTATGTCTGCTGTGAAATATGGGTGATGAATTCAGAGGGTAAACTGCTTACAACAAAACGCCATCCGGATAAAAAGGCAGGCAACCTTTGGGAGTTTATCGGCGGAGGAACATTGGCAGGCGAGACAACAAAACAGTCGGCTGTACGCGAGCTTTTTGAGGAAACAGGAATACAAGTTCGGGAAGACGAACTGACACTGTTGGCTACAAATGCAAGCAAAAATTATTTCTAGGATATTTATACGGTTCATTCTGATGTCCCGATAGAAGCAATTGTTCTTCAACCGGATGAAGCGATTGATGCTAAATGGTCATCATTTGACGACATAGAGAAGATGATTTTGGATGAGGAATTTGTGTATACTGTCGGGAAGAGATTTGAAGCCTTCCAAAGTAAGCTATAATCCCCAAAATGTGATACAAA
>JAZUKG010000225.1:0-1692 GCA_045643145.1 Lachnospiraceae bacterium
GTTAATTAGAGCAGATAGAGCAGATGAGAGCACATCGATGTGCTCTCTTTTTACCCGATATTCTTGCTCTATTTCTTAATCTAAGTCTTTATTTGTCTATTTTAAAAATTAGAGCAGATGAATGGGAAAACTAATTGTTAGTATAAGGAATGTCTCTATAGAAGAAAAGGAGTTTTCAAAATGATGTGCTCTTTTTTTTGAAATCGACATTTATGGGTTTCTTTTCGGTTTTGAGGGCGTATTCAGGGCTTAATTTAGAGCAGATGAGATGTGCTCTCATCTGCTCTTTCATCTGCTCTCTTCTGGTATCCCGATTCAGAGTATCCGAACCCTGAAGGCGGGATTGTTAATTTCCGGTAAAGAGATTATCCATCGGTATTTCAGACAAGAGGCAGTCGTTACAACCGGTTAATCCATTTAGTGCGTCCTGACTACAGAAACCGTGAATCAGCAGCACATTTCAAAAACAGCCTCCATCCCACAATCGAAAAGTGAGTGGTTGTACACCATCACTTTTAGTCAAAAGTGAGTGTTCATACACCATCACTTTCAGCAAAAAGTGAGTAGTTATACACCATCACTATAACAATGATTATATTCTCAAACTGACAAAACAATAAGCATGGAGACGCTCAAAGACTATCTGCTTATGCAAAATTCTCATTGGCAGACAGAAGAATATTCTACCGGGATACTGCGTGAATTCTATCTTAATAAAATCATCAGAATACTTGAGCACACCAAAGAAATAACCATAATCAGCGGAGTCAGAAGAGCAGGAAAAACAACCCTGATGAAACAAACCATCCGGTATCTGACTCAAAAAAAGAACATACATCCAAAACAGATACTCTTTCTCTCATGCGACACTGCTCTTCTCAAAGGAAGAGAAAACCCTCTTGAAGACTGTATTGAACAATACAAATTACTTACCGGCATCTCCAAAGACATCTGGCTCTTCTTCGATGAAGTACAGGAAATAGAAAACTTTCCGCTTCATATAAAAAATCTCTACGACAGCGGACGATATCATCTCATCATATCAGGTTCAACATCCCACATCCTGACATCAAAATCGGGAACATATCTTACCGGCAGATACATTCCGGTTCATGTCTATCCGCTCAGTTTTGCAGAATATCTGGAATTTAAATCAGTCCCGGTTCCAAAATCAGACATTGATGAACTTCAGGATAAATACCGTATCATCAACATGCTGAAAACATATCTGACCGACGGCGGATTTCCGGCAGTAATATCCATCGACGATGAAATCCTGCGAAATGATCTGCTCAAAGCATATTACGACAGCATCGTCTATCGTGATATCATTGCATCTCATTCGGTCAAAAATCCCGGGATGATGCTTTCTTTGCTTACCTATCTGATAAGCAACACCTCAAACCTGCAGAGTTTTCGAAAACTCGCCGAACTATTCAAATCAGACGCTAAAGTAATTCAGGATTATATATCCTATGCATCTGACGGAAATCTTATCTCAACGGTAACCAAATTCTCATACTCATACAAGAAACAGATTATCGCCCCCAAAAAAATGTATTGTATCGACACAGGTCTAAGACGTGCTGCCGGATTTACGATTTCACCGGATTATGGACGGCTTGGTGAAAATACAGTGTGTATTGAAATGATGAGAAGAGGTTTTGAGCCGAAGTATTACTCAAAAGATTA
>JAZUKG010000226.1:0-1876 GCA_045643145.1 Lachnospiraceae bacterium
CTCATAGGCCATACCGTCAAACACACCGGGCTTAGACGAAGATCGACCGCTGTAGCACTGCAGGTTTGTTCTGCCCCAGTTGAAATCCGTAACAGAGGTCTTATTTCCTGTCTCGGGATCGTAACTGTACCAGTGGGGAGTATTTACTTCATAATAATAGATATTCCCCTCTTCGTCGCCGTAGACCGTTTCCCCATAGGTACGGGTGGGAATTCCGCTCAGGCCTGGCTCATTATTCTCAAGCTGGCTTAGGACATTGCCGCTGACTGTGAATTTACCGTTTGTGTAGGTTCCATCGGCCAACAGTTCGGCAGTCTCGCCGTCTCCGCCGAGGTCAATGGCATACAGTCTGGCATTGTAAGAATCGGTAAGGAAGAAGCCGCTGCACTGTGAGCTCACATACTCCTCTGCATACAGCTTGCCATCCGCAATTCCCAGAGGCTTCATAGAAGACAGTTCTGTGACACCCTGTCCCTCCGTTCTGTACAGCGGCAGGTTTCGGTTCAGATAAATATACGCAGCCTCATCCTTCTCCGAAGCAATGATCGCGCACGGATCATCGTAGAAATAAACCTGGGACGGGAACGAGAGTATCGTTAATTTATTACCGTTAGGCAATCTGGATTTTGTCGTAGAGCTTCGCTACCTCATCACATTTCTTTAGTTTCTTTTTGGTGCATCGTGCACCTCTGTAATCTGTTGCTCTCATAAATGACCTCCTTTGAGCACTCGCTAAAAATCTCGCTAAAAAATGATTTTTAGCCTAAAAACATCTAACGAACCGCTAAAAATACGAGAAATCAAGTAATAAAGCTGTGATTTGACCGCTAAAAACACATTTTTAGCGAATCACTATGTCCCTGCAAATTTCTTTTTTGCTCTCCGGGGCAAATTTCTTTATCGTATGATTTCGTCATATCTTTTTCCGCTTTGATTTCCTCATACCCATTTCCTTTACGAAAAGCTATGCTGGAGTTTTCTCCTCATAGCTTTCTTTTTTCATTCCCTTACCCTGGAGCCATTCCTTATTTTTTCTTTTATAAGAGATGCCTTAACCAATGCTTTTTCTGGCATTTTTCCTTGATAATAGGCACTTTTAAGCATTTTCTCTTATGAATTGAGAAAAGATATGAGAGAGAAATTTGGGCATAAAGGTTTGGTTTCAAAAAAGATATGAGCAAATCATGCAAGGTCATTTTGGAAATAAAAAAAGACCTTGCAGCCATCATTTCTGATGACACAAGGTCTTAATTTCTATTATATTTTCGGACTTAACTCGCTAAAAGTTTTTGCCTTTTTGAGGATAAAGGAGTTTGCCCTAAAACATAGTATAACCTTGCACTCGCCATTATACACTAAAAGGTAGTATTGGCCAAGTGACATGATAGACAAATTTCAGCTTTAGTTTTTAACTACAACTCAAGACTGGCTTATGTTGTTTGAATGCCGGTTTGGATTCTCTTATTTTGAAAGCTGAGCCAGGAAATCTTCCATGACCTTATCGCTGCAGCCAAAGCCGATGTAATAAATAGTTGAGGCTGAAGCATCATACAGTACATAGGTGGTCATATCTGTTTGGACATTGTTACTATCCATAGTGTATGTCACCTTACAGCCAGCCAATCCGCCAATTTCCGTCAGCTCAAAAGAGGTATTACCCTGGGCAGCCTCTATACTCTTGATTTCATCATCAGCGGTCATCTGTTCGATATCGGTTACATAAGCCAACTGTATAAATTCTTGTCCTTTACTGTCCTTACACTCGATTTCCGTTTGGTTTCCCTGGGCGTAAGTTGTTTCAAAATCCCAACCCGAAGCGAGTTTTACATTGAATGTTCCAAATTCCATGGTCTTGCCACCACAAGCCGTAAGAGAT
>JAZUKG010000227.1:0-3812 GCA_045643145.1 Lachnospiraceae bacterium
ATGAATTTTGATTGCTACAAACTTGTTGTCCATATCCATATCCATAATTCCGGCTTTACGAAGCAGTTTTTTAAGTTTTTCCGGTAATCCGATACCGTTTGCAGTTCTAAAGTCTGTAAAATATACTTTTGATTTTTCCATGAGTAACCTCCATTTTGTCACTACTTTTTTCTTTTGCAATTATATCTAAAAAACAGACACAAACACAATAATATATACATCTATTTATGGAATAAATCTAGTATAAAGGATACTGCAAACAGACGCAAGGAAATCCCACATGGACTAACCACTTTCATTTATCATCTCTTCAATAAAAATCCCATAACCTTTTGTCGGATCATCAATAAAGACATGCGTTACCGCGCCTATCAGCTTATCATTTTGGATAATCGGAGAACCACTCATTCCCTGTACGATTCCTCCGCACAGCTGAATCAGCTGCGGATCGGTTACAGTGAAACGAATACCTCGATTTAGTTGATTGATATCATAGGAGGCCTTATCGATATGAATTCGGTAAAGCTTTTCCTCTCCGCTTAGGCTGTTTAAAATATAAGCATCCCCCTGCTCAAGCTCCTGCTTTAGCGCCAGCGGATATTCCCTATATGCTGAATTTTCCAGAAAGTTTTGTCTTTTTTCAGGCTCCATACATCCATATATTCCATTAATTTCATTCTGATTAATAGGTCCTAAATAGTCCTCACTGTCAAAGGTTAAAATACCGGTTAACTGCCCCGGCTTGTCCTTTTTTCCCTTTTCAATGGATAAGATATCACTTTGATAAATACTGCCTTTTCCCAGCGCCATAGCATATCCCGTATCCGCATCTGTAATGGCATGGCCCAGCGCTGCATACTCTCCATCTTTATTAAAGTACGTAATCGTTCCGATTCCCTGAGCACTGTCCCTTACCCAGATTCCCAGTTTGTATACACCCTGTTCATCCATAGCCGGAGTCAGACTTACCCGGGAGGTTACATTGTTTCTCATTATGGTTAATGTCATACGATTTCCCTGGCTGTCTTCTATCAGCTGCATGAAATGACTCTTTCCTTTGATTTCCTTATCATTTATTTTTAAAATATTGTCGCCACCCTCCAATATATTGTTAGCCGGGGCTACCTTTTGACCATTTCTGTCTGTAAATTCGCCTGTATCTAAAACCAGCACTCCTTTTGTCTTTAAGTAGATTCCTACCGGCTGACCGCAGGCTGTTACTTTTTGATCAGAAGTTACCGTTAATCCCATCTGCTTAATCGGGATAACGCCAAAGGCTTTTAGCGTCGCATTATAGTTTCCTCCTCCCCGGGTATGAAGGGATAAACCGGTTACCACAGGGGTGTGAATTTCAGTCAAATCAGAAAGATGCTCATCCTCTTTTTGCCGGCATTCTGTAATAGTCGCAGAAACCGGGATCGGAAAGCTGAGCTTTTGCTCCTTATTTTGATACAATAAATACCGGTCCGGAATCTGCGTTCTGACAGACAGCTCTACGAGAAAGACGCCGCCGGCAAGCACAGCAGCGAGTAAAAAAAACAAACAGAGTCGATATTTTGCTTTTCCATTCATTTTATGCCTCCTTTGCATCGCGGTAAATAATATAGAAAGAATTGCTTTTACAGCAAAAAAACACATACCAAGTTATGTCTTAGTATGTGTCTTTTTCATCACATTATTTTTCTATTTTTTTACTGTAATGGAAATATTACTCTGTCATAGATAGTGCTGTTTCTCTGGATAACGGTTTGCCCCATAAATATCCCTGAATATAATCGCACTTACACAATTTCAAAACTTCCAGCTGATCCTCAGTTTCCACACCTTCTGAAAGAATATGACAGTGCATCATATGTCCGATTGCAATGATAGCTTCTACAAAGTCATGGTCTTCCATCGAAATATGATCAATAAAACTCTTGTCAATCTTTACCAGGTCAATCGGAAGCTTGGTTAAATTTGACAACGACGCATAACCGGTACCAAAGTCATCCAGTGCGATTTGAACACCCAGTTTACTGAGTCCGTTGATGGTATAAGTCGCTGCATCCATATCTCGAATCATACAATATTCGGTAATTTCAATTTCCAGTGAATTTGCCGGAAAATGATAATCTGCCATCAAATCTGCTAAATCCTTGGCAAAGCATTCCTCAGAAATATGTTTTGCAGAAATATTCACACAGACCACAAATTTACCCGCACTCTTCTCTGCCACTTTGGCAAAATCCTTGAACACTGAATGAAGTACATAATGATCAATATCCAGAATCAAATCGCTCTTTTCCGCTACCGGAATAAACTCTGCAGGACTGATTCGCTTGCCATCCTCACCAACTAAACGAATGAGTGCTTCAAAACCACGTAATCTTTTGTTTCCCGCCTCGTACTGCGGCTGGTATTCCATGAAAAAGCGATTGTTCTTTAGTGCATCCTTGATGATAGCTTCCATCTTTTTATCATGAACCGTATTTTGACCCATGCTGTCCCTGAAAACAACCACTCTGTTCTTACCGGCATTTTTTGCCTCATACATAGCAGTATCCGCATTACTTACAATTTCATCAATCAAGGTTGCCTGCGTAGGGAAATGCGACACTCCGACACTAGCGGTAATCGTGTATTTTGTATCCATTTCATCCACATGAATCGGTTCTACCACTTCATCCAGCAAAGCTTTCGCATAAAATTCAATATCAATTTCGTCACTACCGGGAATCACAATCAAAAACTCATCGCCGCCGTTTCTGGCAACCATTCCGCCCTTGGTATCAAAGTCTGACAGACGTTTTGCCACTACCTGAAGGAAATAATCTCCGACCGTATGTCCGATGGTATCATTGACATATTTAAAATCATCCAGGTCTAAAAACAACAAATAAAATGGTGTCTTTTTTTCAATCATATCAGCAATATCGGCTCTGAAACCACGTCGATTGGTAAGACCGGTCAGAGAATCGGTAACCGAAATCTGCTGATTAAATTTCGCATTGGTTTCTATAATCGACAGCTTTGAACGTAATACCTTGATAAATAATAAACCAAAGGAGATCATCAAAAGCCCCGGAATCGGTTCCAATCGCTTTAAACAAAATGCTCCCATTAATGCCGACAAAGAAGCCAGTCCCAGAAGCACATACGCAATTCGTCCCCCGATTTTCCAATCCGCCAAAGTAATAGCGCCGGTCAAAATAATCATAATCGAATTCACGCAGCCTAACAGCGTAGCCCTGTTCATGCTCAGATTCCCAATGGCAACTTCCTCTATTCCGCTTCGATTAATAAAAGTAATCAAACACATGAGAATAATAAAAATAGTCACATGTAGGGTAATTTTAATTTTATCTTTTCTATCCATATATTGTTTTTTCGAATGACCGGGCCCCATCCGTGGTTTCCTCAATCCCAAATCTATGCCTTAACTTCATTAGCCCTTTGTTTTAAATCCATAGCGTGATTCCATGCGCTTTCCGTCATGGTATCTGTTCCCAATAACCTGGCTAATTCACTTAACTGTCCTTCTTCGTCAAGTTCCTTCAGTCTGGTACTGGTTTTATCCTCTGTCTGATTTTTTTCAATCAGATAATGCGTATCTGCCATAGCTGCAATCTGCGCTAAATGCGTAATACAAATCACCTGATGATGCTTTCCTAAAACTGCCAGTTTTTCCGATACCTTCCATGCAGTAATACCACTGATTCCGGCATCGATTTCATCAAATATCAATGTATCGGTAGCATCCTTTGCTGCCATAATAGACTTAAGTGCCAGCATAATACGCGATAACTCACCGCCGCTGGCCACCATTGACA
>JAZUKG010000228.1:0-22000 GCA_045643145.1 Lachnospiraceae bacterium
TTTTCCGTTCCATTTGCTATGTCTCATACTATTGAATCTCCTTCCTTGTTTATCCAATATCGAAAATTAGTAAATATTTAACGAACCATCTCCGGTATAACTATTTAATGAATTAAGTGCTGCCGCATCAAATGTACAATCTCCAAAATGCGTATAGCCATCTTCACCCATCCAAATCATATCACCTCTTAGGTTCTTGAATTCGCAGCTATAAAAGCTCAAATTTGAGTCGTAGTTGTAGAACATGGTTGAATCTTCGCAATCAACGAATTTACAGTTGTCAAAAGAAGCTGAGCTGGAATCATAAATCTCTACACATCCATAACTACAATCATGTATCTTGGTATCTGTAAAATTAATATACATACTGTCTCTGATATACGTACCATAGGCTCCGCAGCCATAAATATCACATCCATGAATATTTGCTGTATCACAACTATTAAATCCAATAACATCGCCGCCACAGGTTCCCTTTTCCGGAGTATGTCCCATAATAATATGATTCACTTTCACATTGTTGCAGCTATCAAACGCTACAACCAGTTCATATCTTGGCTCACTTACGATTTCAGCCATGTCCTTTTCATCTTTGGAAATAATCTTTAGATTATCAACTCCATAAATCATAAAACCAGGTTCTAAAGCATCACCTGTAAAATAAACACCCGGTTTCTTGGTTCCGTTTGGCACATCATAAGGAATTTCATCCTCATGTTCCAGGATATATTCTGTCAAGTTATAGGTACCCGGCATTAATACAATATTGGTATCATTTGAAATCGCTTTTACAAATTCCTCTGTTGTGCTGACATATACCGGATTAACACCATAATCTAGAATTTCACGAATCGAGTCGTTGGTTACTGTTTGCCATTCTATTTCCTCGTCCGATTCATAGATTTCCTTGCTAAGTCCCTTGGTACTCATATCCTGCAAAATCATTTCATCCATCTGCTTTTGCGAATAAAGAGTAGCCCCAGCTTCGTGAAAAATCTTTTCAATCAGTGGTTCTCCCTCCGGATAAACCGTATATAAATAGTTTTCAGAATCATCAAAATGATATTCTGTCAGTGACCATTCATCATCAATATCATCGGCATATTTCACAACAACATCATTTACACTACCCAGGCCTCCATAATATTTTCCCAGACCATATAAATTGTCAGCAGAATACAAAAATACTCTCTCACCATCCGCATTGATATAATCATATCCTTGAGACCAGGAAGCCGCCCCGATGCTGCCGCCTGAATAAATGACACCGTATTTATTCTTGAAATATTCCTCGCTTCGATATGCCGTTTCCAGTTTGCTGCAAAGCTGAAGCTTTCCTTCTATCTTTTTAATCACATAATAATGAGTAATGTATCCCCAGGTATCGCCATCCAGGCCTACCTGTAATGCCAATTCGGGTTCTCCGTCTTTTCCGCAATCAATATAAGCATACTGAACATCATCCAGTTCCATATTTCCATAATCAAAATTTATGCATTCGTTCACTCGTTCAATGAATTCAAACAAAGAATAACCTTTTCCGGAATCTAAAAGAGCGATGCTTTTATCATTATCATAGTCATAGTAACCATAAATGAACTGCTTTCCGATATAAACCTTTGCATCGTTATCCAGAAATGCTTCATATAATGACTCTGACATGGCTTCTGGCGTATCTTCTGATGTATCTTCTGCCGGAGCATCATTTGTAGCATCGTTTGCCGGCTCTGCATTGTCAGAATTTCCTTCTTCAGTCGATTGTGTGTTTTCCTCAGTCCCATCTATCTGGTTTTCTCCTGCAGTTTCTGCCACAGGCTTATTTCCACAGGCAACCAGGCTAAAAGCTAAAACTACTGTCATAAATCCTAATACTAATTTCTTCTTCATTCTACAAACTCCTTTTACTAGATATTATACCTTAAAAATTCATCATATTTCTAGTGTACCTAGGAGTAATTTTCCGAAAAAATCAGCTTTTTTATATAAAAAAAGCAGTTGATTTATTTAAGGCTATACCTTAATTTCTAAATCAACTGCATTCTTATTAAAATAAAATCATTTATAGTCTAGTTACGAACTTTTTCAAATACTAAATTATTACCTTTTTCCACGGAAAAACTAGTTCCGTCAAAGGTTACCAGTCTGCCATCCCTGGAATACTGCATGAAAATAATATGACCTCTTTCATTAAACAAAATGGAAAATCCAACATTCTTTCCTAAATCAGAAACCTTCTGACCACTATTATTAAAACCGCTGGCAAATGTATATTTAAAAGAATCTGCATATTGTATAACTCGTTTTGAAATAATATTTTTGGCACCAACACCATTCTCATTACTTCCTACAGCCACAGTCATAACTCTTTTATTTTTCGCTTCATTCAATGCATAGTTTGTATAATATCCATACTTTTCACTTACTCTACTGCATGCAGTATCTCTAATGGCATTTTTGTAGCTTTTATAGTTCACAGCATATGCCTCAGCTATTCCTGCCTGAGTAGCAGTCATTAAATCCTTGGCTTCAATTATATATTGATGATCTTTTGCTCGATCAATGTACCCTAAAAGAGCCGGAACCATGATGGCAGCCAAAATCGCCAAAATAACCAGTACAACGATTAACTCTACTAGCGTAAAACCTTTATTTTTAACTGTTTTTACTATTTTCTTCATAATTGTGCCTCCATGCTTATGTCGTAAAAACTAACAGTAATTAAGCAATAAACTCATATTATGCAAATGTATATCCATGTCGACCATTTTCTTTTGTCTTGTATAATGCATCATCAGCCCTTTTGAATAAATCATCAGCAAAGCCGGCTTTAGAAAAAGCAACACCTACACTGACAGATAATTTTGGAATTCCTGAAGAATCCTCTTTCTGCAATGTCTCGTTTATATAGTTGAGTTTTCGTTCAATAACACCCTTTTGCTCATGAGACAATTCAGTCATAATTACTGCAAATTCATCTCCACCATAACGAATCGGGAAGTCATTGGAACGGAAACATTCACTTAACAGTGTAGCGACTTTCTTTAACGCCTTATCACCGATTGCATGTCCATATTGGTCATTTACTGTTTTAAAATAATCCACATCCATGATTAGAAATGCCAGTTCTTCATTTGCGTTTTTATAAAAGTCTACCAGGTCATTAAATGCACTTCTATTCAATAAGCCTGTCAGCTCATCTCTCTCTGCTTTATTTTTCAAATGCAGTCTGGTTGTGGCATTTTGTTCATATACCAAGTTATAAGTCGTCGCCAGATAATTAAGCTCATATGACTTACATAACGGAATTGTTTTTTCCTCTTGAATCGCACGAATAGATAAATCCAAAGGATGTAATACCAGTCGGAATAAGCAGACAGCTATTACAATAAAATTAATCAGTGAAAGTGCTAATATAAACATAAGCGTTGAAAATGACATTTTATATCTATCACTCATCATATCTTTATACTGTCCGATTTCACCGAGCAAATTGTCAGTAGCTTTATCCACACTTTCTCGAATCGATAATTTTTCATAGGAATATCCGCCTCCAAAAACCAAAGAATATGCGAAATCTTTCTTTTGGGATTCAGAAAAATTCAGTTCCTCCTCAGGCAATACATATTCCGTCAGCTCGCTCGGATAATAATCCTGATTATCAGCCAGCGATGCAATCAAAGCCATGGCATGGATTTCTTTTTCCATAAGTGCATTTGACTTATTAAAGGCCATTTCTATTGGTTCAGCAGCCCCATGACCAACATCTGATATTCTCTCTTTAATATTGCTGACTGCAAAATCCCTTCTCTTTGTTTCATCGACTTCTTTGAAATACTCATATGCAAAGCTGACTTCACCGGTCATAACATATTGTCTGGACTTTGCTGACATCAAATCAGAGGCCATTTGTAAACTATATATATCACTTTGAATCCCTATATAATCATCCGTTATACGATCAACTTTTTTATGATTCTCATATACAAATATAGAAGTCAAAATGGATAAGAAAAACAAAATAGCTTCTATCAAAATTAATACGGTACTAAACCTTTCAATGTTTATTCCCTTAACTATATTATCTTTCATGTCAACTACCTACGATTCTTTTTATAGTATTTTTATCGGATAATCGTGATATTTATTAATATTTATATCGGATATTCTCGTGATATTTATTAATAAACGTATCAGATAATCATGATATTTCATCATACCATATATACAGTCACTAAACGGTCACTAAAGGGCTGTAACTAATACATTTTATCGTTCATTAATAGTCCCAAAGTACGCTCTGCAAAGGAATATTGCGACATATACTCACCGCGAAACAGTTCCCTTCGTCCTTTCAAGTATTCATAATAATCGCAATCTATTTTTTCCATGTTCAGCCCCATATCACCGCCTCGGCGAACCAAAGCCTCGCTAAAGCCTAACTCTTCAAATGTGTGTTTCAAATCCGAACGCAGATTTCTGATATAGGATTCCTTGTTATCTTTTTCATATAAAACCATCATAATTTCTTTGGTAGAAACGGTCGCTCCACATCTGTCAATCAAATACGCAAACAGTTCTTTCGTTCTTTTCTGCTTGAATTCAATTGGCTTATCGTCTTTGTATACTTCAAAGTTTCCAAAACACTGAACACGCAAACCTTCTATTTTTTTAGAAAGCGGATGCCTTAAATGATCGAGTGCTTTCTTTACTTTTTCATCTGTTATCGGCTTCATCAGATACGCACTGCAATACAAATCATGTGCTTCCAAAGAATATTCTGAATACCCGGTGCAAAAAATAATATTTATTTTAGGATTCGTTTCCTGTAGTTTTTTTGCCAATGTTATTCCTGTAACACCTTTTATATTGATATCCAAAAATGCAATATCTATTTTATTATCCTTTGCCAGTTCTAAAGCTTCATTTGCTTTTTGAAAAGAATATACTGCTGCATCTGGTAATGCTCTTTTAATTGTCATCGTTTCCGCACTAAGGACAAATCTTTCATCATCTACTATAATCACATTCATAACTATTCTCCTTTAGGAATTCGTATGGTAACTATGGTTCCTTTTCCTTTTTCACTCTCTATCTCACAAGAGCCCCTACAGATAATTTCCAATCGTTTTCTGACATTTTCAATTCCTACATGAGTCCGATTATCATTCAACTTTTCATTTACATCAAATCCTACACCATCATCTTTAATACAAATCACATATTCCCGATCCGTTTCGTATGTTTTAATCGTAACAGTTCCCGGTTCATCTTTGGGATGAATACCGTGTTTTACTGCATTTTCCACAATCGGCTGAACTGCCAATGATGGTACTACAAAATCAGTTGCTTCTATTTCATAACAAACATTAAGATAATCCTCAAAACGCACTTTTTCCAGCCAAAGATACGTTTTGATATGTTCCAGTTCTTTTTCAAATGATATCGTTTTCTCTTTTCCGAGGGAATCGAGATTGGTTCTGAAATAGTCTGCAAAATGATTCACCACATCTCTGGCCTCATTTGCATTTTGCATCTCACACATACTGCTAATGGTAGTCAGCACATTATAAAGAAAGTGTGGCTGCATCTGTGAAAGCATAATCTGTGTCTTCCATTCAACGATTTCTTTTTCCTGTCTTTCCAGCAATAAGCCCTTGTGCAAATCAATTTTGACATACAGCAAAAAGACATAAATCGCCATAAATACATGTCCTACACATAGATTGTAAATTTCATCTACAAAGGTTAAAACAGAAATCAAGAGTATAAAAATAAAACTCAGGCCGGCTTCCTGCTTTCCAATCACTTTTCTATGACGAATGATAAACGTAAAAGCACATAAATAAGCAAACTTGATGATTACATGCAATACGATATATGCCGGTATGCTATATACCGCCACACCTTTTTCTACATGATACAAAGACGGTACAAAAAGAAGCCCTGCATAAATTACAGTAGTGACAATCCCCCAGGAAATGAATAGCGTTTTGGTATATTGGGGTGGACTAAATACAGTTTTGCTATTTCGATAACCATCTATTGCCAGTGCCTCCACATAATAATAAAAAGCAACGCCTGACCCATAAGAAGAAATATAATCCAGTATATATACGATACGCATGGGCATAGCCCCATATTCCCCCGGAACATTTAAAAGCATAAAAATACATACCACAACCTGTACTACTACCATCACCAGGATAAAACCGGTTAAGTATATAAGCGGAATAGTTGTAACAAAAAGCTTTTTTTGCCAGAACAAAGTGATAATAATTAATGCCAAAACCAGAATTATCGTTAGTTCCATAGCTATATTCACACTGTATAATAAAACATGATCCATTCGTAAAATCCCCCTATTGTCGTCAGATAATTATACCATAATTTAGTCACCAAGCAGTCACTTAGCCGCATAATTCTATAAAAAAACAAAAATGCACCAAATGGTATCATGCATAATACATAACTGATACCAATTCAGTGCATTTTCCTATTTTTTATTTTACTTTAATCGTAATAGTTTTGGTTGCCTTTGCATATTTACTATCTGCATTTGCAATGATTACTACTTTATAGGTACCCTTCTTTGCACCCTTCTTCAAGGTAATGATACCCTTTTTCGAAACTGAAATATATCTCTTTGCTTTCTTTGGATACTTTTTCACTTTGTATGAAAGTTTTGTATTCGCTTTCGCTTTCAGCTTGAGAGTAACTTTCTTTTTCTTAAGTACAGAAGCTTTGAGCGATACTGTCTTTTTCATTTTCTTGGCGACAGTAATTGTCTGCTTTTCGCCAGGTGATGGACTTACGCTTACTTCTTCGCTCGGAACTGGGCTGGTACTAATATCTTCGCTCGGAACCGGGCTTGTACTAATATCTTCACTTGGAGCCGGGCTTGTACTAGGTACTTCACTCGGTGCTTCACTCGGTACACTGCTTGGTGACGGGCTTACACTTACCACTTCACTTGGGAATGGACTAGTGCTAGTTTCCTTACTTGGAACCGGACTGGTACTTGGTGCATCACTCGGTGCTTCACTCGGTACACTACTTGGGGACGGGCTTACACTTACCACTTCACTTGGGGATGGACTAGTGCTAGCTTCCTTACTTGGAACCGGGCTGGTACTAGGTGATTCACTCGGATTTTCACTCGGAACGCTGCTTGGTGATGGGCTAATACTTACATCCTCACTTGGCGACGGACTAACGCTTGGTTCATCATCTTCAACAATGATTTCAATATCACCAAATGCATTATCTCCGATTTCTGTCACTGTTTTAGGAATTGTGATAGATGTTGCCTCACTATTTACAAAGACATTCTTCTCAATACTGGTCAAAATAAATTTCTGACCGGTGATATGATCTGTCACTTCTTCTGGCAATACAACAGCCTTTCCAGCCACATCAGATACTTTTACCACACTCAGTGCTACTTCTCCATCTGATGTAGTAACTGCAATCGGTCTTCGTTTTTCTACTTCAGTAATCGCACGATATGTAATACCATCGATTTCTTTTTCCCATATTTCATTGCATACTGTACATACGCCATTTACAAAAGTGTGCTCCGTGTGCGGATGATTATCTTCTATGGTTGTGGTTCCAATCACATCACCCAGTTTGATTTCACCACAATTTTCTATCACATTGCCGGAAACAACGAGGTTATTTACGTTGTTAATCTCCATCAAATTTTGAACCTTATCCTCACGATACTTGCAATTAATAAACACATTATTCTCAATGAGAATGTCATTTAGTATTTGTTCTGTGCTGTCCTTACCAGCAATCTTCACATTGATTTTTACAGCTGTTCCCGGTCCACCATTATCGCATTCTTCAAAGGTATTATTTCTGGCTACTATATGACACGCACCTTCCCCTTCAAACCAACGTCCAGGCTCGTAAGATGAACAAACCTCAATACCACCACAGCGATAAACATAATTATTTTCAAACAGACCATAATCATCATTCAAAAGAGAAGCTCTAGCTCTTGCTTCATGAATATAGTTACCGGCTATTACATAATTTGAGGATGAATGTGATTTGCTATATACAAAGCAATCAGATGTAATCTCTTGAGGCAGAGGCTCTGCTAAAACAACTTCTCGCTCATATCCGTTCAAGGTTCGAAAAGATGTAACTTTTGCCTCATACTCAGTAAACTCTTTTTGCTGATGATTTCGAAATCGCAAAATATCACCGGCTTCCACAAGTCCAGAGGTTGCCCAACCACGAAGTATAGTTCGACTTTCATCAATTTCCAAAATAACCATCATATCATCATGAACATTAATAATATCGTCTCCTGTAAAGCCTAAATCACAATCTGCAATACGGAAATACCCACCAGTATTCAAAATATGTATCGCATCCGCAGCAGTTGAAATACGTCTTTCACGTGGTCCATCAGGATCCAGTCCCAAATAGGAATGAATAATCTGAAAATGATTTGCCTTGTCTCCAAAGACCCATCCCATACCTGTAAATCCATAAATACTTACATTATCATAGGTTATATTTTTTGCGTATCTGCCGGTACTAAAAACTCTTCCCGAATACTCGAAATGACGAAGCAGATAATACTCACCTTCGTTAAAATGTCTCATGTCTCCATTGTGGGTAATTCTGAGGACGTTATGATCTACCTTTTCGACATTTTGTAAGCAGCCGCTAACTGATCCCGGAGTGTAAGCCTTATATTTACCATAGGAGCCAACAGTTAAATCATCCGGGTCTAAATACATAAAGGTACCAATCGGAATATCTTCATCGACCTCATCGACTCCGATAAATCGAATATCAAAAACATTATTACTATGTTTTTTATCAATCTGAACCAGTGAGCCGACCGGAATCTTGTCCCAATCCCAATTCACTTTTAAGTTTCGAAACTCAATACCATTGCCACCGTATATTTTCATACAATATTTTGTATCAAAAATAAAAGTCGAATTATTTCCGTCAATGATTACATTCTCCATATTGTTGAAGGCAATATCATCTGTCATGTTTCTGAAATAATAGGTTCCCTGTTCAATTACGAGATATGCATTTGCTGTGCAGTCCTTTAATGCTTTTTTAAATGCTGCTGTATTATCCGCATTCTCAGGACTCATGCCATAGTCTTTAGCATATATTTTTTTCAGACTTTCTTCTTTCGGACGAGCGATGGAAAAAGTTTTATCCTCTACACCGGTTACCTCATCATAGTTCCAGCGATTCGACGGCTGCATCTTGATTGTCGCTCCATCCGGAACCAGCCCTGAAGAGAATCGATTTACTTCTGATAAAATTTTATCGTTATAAATCAAATCCATTCGATTTAAATCAATATCCATTTGATTCTGCAATTTGTATTTCACAGTCCCAATGTAGTCTGTCTTTTGCATCTCCAAAGTAACCGGTTCTTTACCAGGCACCTCAACATGAACCGATATCGTCGTGCTAGGCTGTGCACTCGGTTTCACACTCGGTGATGTGCTCGGTGATGCACTGACCGACGGACTGGTACTTGGCTTCACGCTCGGTGATGTGCTCGGTGATGCACTGACCGACGGACTGGTACTTGGCTTCACACTCGGTGATGTACTCGGCGATGCACCGGCCCATTCTGAGATTGCTTTCACTGACGGAGTCCATGCCGGACTCGATACACCATTTTTCAATGGAATACAGGCCACAGAAATGGTAGTATCCTTTGTATTTGTTAAATGAATTGCCAGTTTTCTGTACTCACTGTTATCCTTTACACCAGCTACACTTTTGGAGGTAGAAAGCGGTTTGGCATCCATAACGGTAAACTTACCACCCTCGCTCATCAAGCCAATCCATAATTTATGTGCCACATTTTCTTTCGTGATCGCATCTTTGGTTAAAACAGTCACAACAGCACTTCTGCCGTCAGATGCTACATCAATCGAACCTTTTGTGTGAGCAAACCAATAGATTTCACCTGCTGTATTGAGAGAAATCTCATCCTGAATGACAACACATTCCTTATTTTTTATCATTTTCAGGCCACGAACCACGCTTTTTGCTCCGTTATCCCCATATGCGTCCGTCAAATCCGTGACAGCATAAGCTTCGTCGCCCGCATTAAACTCTGTAATCTGGCATATTGCCCCATCACGCTGGTCCGTGTCAGACGATGGATTAATCACCAGTGTATTGTGGCCCTCAGGCTTAATTCGATATGAATATTTACGATCGGTCAGGTCATAAGTTTCATTTCCCAAATCTGTAAAAAATCTGGCTCCCTCAGACTCAATATAGAATGACCCCAGGTCAAAATGACCATGGTATAAATAATTGTTTTCACCGGAATGAAGTGCTGCAACCGTTCCATTGATATCCCAGGTATTACGGAAACTGGCATTACTAGCTCCCACTGATCCCCAATCGGTATCATTACTCAGTTCCGAACCGGTCTGCTGACTTTCATCAATCCACAACATATCCAGAAATCTAAACTCTTTATCTTCTTCAATCTTTCTGAGACGAATGGCCGATAAATCCGGCGAACCAAAGTGTTCACCCAACCATAGAAAGACCGGCCAACCGGTATCTCGGCTATCTCCATCATCCCCAAAACTAAAGGAATACGGATAGTTAGAACTCATATAACGAACGAAATCTACAGATTTACGAATTCCATCATAGTCAGTGAGACCATAATCTTGTCCTGTCGCACTTTTTAGCGCTGAAGACTGCAAACCAACATAATATGTGGCATAATCCCAATAACCCAGGCCCTCTATATATGTTCCGTCTGTTGCACGATAGCCTTGACGAATCGCTGAATACGCTTTCTGATAACCATATGTGAGAATTTCAGCTGCAATATCCTTGGCATCTTCTTCATCTCCAATCGCCAGCGCTGCCAGGTTTGTACCTCCTGTACATACAAAGGTCCAGTTGTCACCCAATTGCGATTTATACCATGTATAAGAACGATCTGTTTCATCCTTCAATTTACTACTGTATTGCACATTTCCGGTATAATCATTTTTTATCTGCATTAGGCTTTTTTCAATTATGTTTTTACGTAAAAGTGCTCTTTTATCTTCATCCATCCAGTGATAAAGCCAGTCATAGCCAAACGCAAAGGCTGTACTCATTTCGGCAGGATCTAAAAAATGGTATGGATTCCAGTCTTTAAAACCACAAGCAGCCTCCAGTTCAGCATAGGCCCTCTTGGCATATTTTTCATCACCAAAGATATTATAAGCCATAGCCAGCGTAGCAACATATCTCTGTATTCTTTTTGCTGTTTCCAGATGATTGCCATTGTAATCGTCATAAGTAGAAATATGAGTATCTCTCAAATACATATCTGCTTCTGCTTTAAACTCTTTCAAAAGAGCTGCAGTCACAGAACCATCCTCTTTTATTGAGCCATTTTCTAAATGTGATTTCAGCTTTTCAAACTTCTGCTCTGTCATGATAATTCTGGGATGGGCATTCATTCCATTCTTTTCAATCATATCGTCAATTAAATGCTCACCATCGATAAAATTACCATATTCTCCAGTTGGTGTACTATTTGTATCTGCTGCTCTTACCAAAACAGAACTTGGCATAATACCGACAATCATGACAACGATCATCAAAATACTTAATAGGCTTTTTTTCATAAATTTTATCTCCTTAATTGAAACCTCGTTATGCAAAAGCAATCAATTCTTCACAAAATATGCATTATACTACTCAATAGTATTTTACCATAGAAATATCAAGTGCCTATTACCAACTTTGTCCGATTCTCGACCATTTTTGTAATATTAATCTCTTTTATTTTTACTCCATTAAAAGTGAAAATATCAGTCCTAAAAGACCTATAATCAGAAATCCGCCGTTAATAACCAGTCCCCACATAATACGATGAATCAATATTTAATTTTCGACTCGTCCGGGTCGAGCTTTATCGCACCTATCAGCGATTCTTTACAGTGTTCACAATATAGTAAAGATGCATCTGATACTTCTCCGCATTTAGGACAGTATACCCAATTTATTTCCTGTTTCATTTTCATTTCATCCTATCCAAATAACTTTTACGCTAATTATTTCAAAATCAATTTGCAAAATTCTGTTATTTCGTCAATTCTGTTTGCAACATCTTCTTTATACTCAATTGAGCAAAGACCCAGTTTGCCACAGGATTCAATTTCCAAATGGCCATGAAAATGTTCAATACTGCTAATAATTCTCTCACATTCAGGCATACTCGGGCCTGTTCGCAGTGCAATGGTATAACCTTTTTTACCTGCAGATAATTTTGCATGTGGTTCATGCGTATTACACCAAGGTGTACATCGATCAATAAATACCTTGAATTGTCCCGGAATATCCGCCCAGTATGAAGGCGATACCGATACTATTTTATCTGCCCATTCATACTGCTCCATTAGCTTTATAACATCATCTTTTTGAAAACATTGCGCTGTATTATGACAGGATCTACACCCTTTACACAAAGCAATTTCATAATCATCGATACAAATACTTCTTACTTCATTTACATTACTGATAGTATCTTTTACGATATTTACGATTTCAGCTGTCGCACCATTTCTGACAGGACTGCAATTCATAATCAAAATTTTCATTCCTATTTCTCCTAAAAAAAGCAGAGTATTTTATATTGATAAGACACTCTGCTTTTTCATACTTTTCACTATTTAACCTTGATAGTAACTGTTTTGGTTGCCTTTGCATATTGACTATCTGCATCTGCTGTAATTACAACTTTATAGGTACCTTTTTTTGCACCCTTCTTCATAGTAATCACGCCTTTTTTCGATACAGAAATATACTTTTTGGCATTTTTTGGAGTTTTGCTTACTACATAGCTTAATGCAGTTTTTGCTTTTGCTCCAATCTTGATCGTTGTTTTCTTCTTTTTTAACTTAGAAGCCTTTAATGTAACTGTCTTTTTTACAGCCTTTGCAACTGTAATCGTCTGTGGCTGGCTAGGGGTAGCACTTGGCTTTGTACTAGGTGCTACACTCGGATTTGTGCTAGGTGCCACACTCGGATTTGTACTAGGTGCCACACTTGGCGAAGGGTTTGGATTGTTTGCAGCGATAAAATTATTTCCCTTAACCATATAGCTGTCACAGGATTCAAATATTCCCTTCGAGTAGGTTGCGGTTAATTCCTTCCCATTCAGTATTACCTTGATATCAGCAGCGCCAAAATCATCAGAAATCGGTTTACGATCTTTTCTGACAATATTAAATCTGGTAGCATATATATTTCCCGCAGTCAGATTTTTGATCAGTTTTACATGTGCCATACTTTCAAACGCTGATGGTGAATAATTAGCGTAAACTGTTTCAATGTAACCATCCGACAACAATACCTGTCCACTATAACTATCGAGATTTTCATTGGTGTATTCAGTCAAGGTAGCATACACTTCATAATCTGATTCCTCAATATGGATATTATTAAGACTCTTGGCTTCTTCGCCTACATACGGAATTTCAAAGGCAATATGCATTGAAACCTTCTGATCATTTTCAGATGTCCCCGGTGTATTGCCTGGCTTTACATAGGTGCAATCTTCAGGCAGTACATAGTTTCCACCATACATGCCTCGCAGTGCTCTATCCCAAATTTCATAGGAAGCGGAACCATTCACACGTTGTGTTCTGATCTCCGGCTTTTCCTGAATCAGACGATTCATAACTCTGGCATGATTCACAGCCATTCCAGAAATACTGCTTTGTTTATATAGATTTTCTTCATCGAGTACTTTTGTCAAAAAGGCAACGGCTTCGTCATCCTTTGAACCGGATTTAATACAGAAAAAGCTGCCGCCATATACGTATCCAAAAGGCGCATCACAGATACCTGTACCATGCACACTACTGCTTGCTTCTAAAATAAAATCCATCCAATTACAGCTAAAGAAACAGAAGGCATTTCCTGATTTATAATCATTATACCATTTATCAGACCATGTGGACTGATCTCGATCATATCCATTTTGGATGATTTCATCTGCCAGATGATTGACTACATTTTTATCATTTTCGCTCAATATTCCGTATTCTCTGGACTTTGTAAAAGTACGAAGTAATCCGCCATTGCTATCAATGGTAACCGCTGCTCCTGATGTCATAGAATAGCCCGCTGCTTTCATTTGGGCTGCCACCTGCAGGAACTTTTCCGGTGTATTAAGCATAGCACTGATTTCATTGGCATCTGCTGTTCCCAATACATCCATAGCTATGTCCGTATCATACAAAAGTTCAGCAGGACTACATTCAAAATTGATAAATTTTAAATGCTGATCAAAGGTTCCCATTTCCTTGATGACAGGATATGCAAATTGATAATGATCTATCAGACCGGTTTCATCCAAATTCACCAGATTATAATTCGGATACATGATTCTCTGAATATCCGAAGTTGCAATGATAAAAGTCACATCCGGATATACTTTATTCAAAACCTCTAAAATTCGTGATCCTTCAAGCACAGACGGGTCAATCACGCGCTTTATATTCGATGGCATTTCAATGCCTCTCATAGAGGCTGATGCATCGTCATTTTCACAAAAAAGACAAATGTCATCATTGCTTAATTTGTATTTGTCTTTTATATAATCCGAATTATAAATAGACCAAGAAGCATAATCACTCTTATAGGAATCACTTTTTCTGATATTGCAGGATACAGTATTTATCCCATTTAAATTACTTACGATGATTTTATTTTGCATATCAGTAATCTGAACATCATCCTTTGCTGTACCGGTTACTTTCCATTCAAAAGTATAATCTTCCGGGTGATCTATAGTTAACTCTAATGTAACCGAATCGCCGGTGTTAACGACTATTAAATCATCTCCGACGATTTGAGCTCCATAGTTTGCATTGGATACACCTGCCTGTGTCTTTGTTGCCGGAACGGATACTGCTACGATGATGGAAAGCAGCATTCCCAAAACAAATTTTTTCAAAATACTTGAATTCATATGAACTAGTCCTCCTAAAAATAAGTCAAATAAATAATAACGCAGCTTCATTTACATATCAATATTTTTTACATATAGGAATAATGTCTGATTATCCTCTGCATAATCATCAGCAGGAATCATATCCATTGCAACCTGCTTAAATCCATCCATATATTTTCTTCTGTATTGAATGCTGATAGATGTTTTTCCTTCTTTAAAATAGGTTCTCAAATAGTCTAAATCTGTCTTTTTTAAGTATACTTCCAGATCATCTTTATGAACCTGTCCGGATGTACCAAATCCGTAAAGCCATCCTGATATAGTATCCGCAAATCCCTTTTCACTGGTTTGTTCGGTCACATCCATATTTATTATGGTATAGGAATCTTCTGTGATATTGACTTTCAATATCTTGGTATATAAATTGCAAAGAGCTGTATGTGCAGCCGCCTGCCCTCTTCGATCAACACCTTTTTTCGAATAATGTAAAGACTTTGCCTGATACATACGCTTATCTGCTATTTTCGCCATATCCAAAATGGTTTCTTCTTGACATTCCTGTTTTGTGACATATCCGGCAGATAAAGACAGGGATGAAATCAATTCTCCGGTCCATTTTTCTGTCTCATTTTCTAACTCTTCCTCAATTGCTTTCAGCTGATTCGCATTTGCAAAAAAGATACTGACAAACTCATCTCCACCGGTTCTGTAAACCTTTCCGTATCTGCCAAACACTTTACTCATGCAGTCAGCAGCTCCCTTGATGAGTTCATCACCTGCCGCATGACCGATCTCATCATTAACTATTTTCAAGCCATTGACATCGATAGAAGCATAAACAAAATCATCAGGAATCGTGTCAGCACTATATTCTAAAATATCTTCTTCATAAGCTCTTCTGTTAAACAAACCTGTCAATTCATCTGCTATCGATTTTTTAACGAGAATTTCCTCATTTTTCTTCTCCTCATCAATAACTCGAGTCGTATAGATAACCTTTGTTGGCTTCCCATACGGATCTGTTTCAATGGCTATAAACAACGCCTGAACCCAGCCTACGTGTTTTCCGACAAATTGTAATGCAATCGTCTTCTTATCTCGCATTCTCTCTGCCAGCGTTGCTAAATCAGTGAACTCCAATGCGGCTTCCAGATATTCATCAGATGTAACCGCATTTATGACAGTACGCATCATTTCTAAAGCACCATTCGTCCTGTTAACAATCGCCTTTACTTCCTGTCTGGCTGTTAATTCCTGTACCGTATCCTTGGCCAGGTCAATGACATGCATACTATAATGAATATCCGCCATGGACTGCAGTACCTTGAACTGTTCTTCTATTTCACCCTCATTTACAAATGTGTGAATAATAGCCGTTCCTATGAGTAGCCCGATGGCATAAATCGGTAACAGAGGATACAAAATCTGCAGCACTATGGCCACTACCATCGCGATACAAAAGAAAAAGATAGTAAAATATCTTTTCTTCATTTCATCTGCCGCTTTCATCATGACAACTCCTGTCTGAATCGATAACAACAGGCACAAGAATACCTGCATAAATAAAGCAATATATCTGTAAATGTATGCTTGATAGGTACCGTCAGGATGAATCCAAAAGAATATGTGAACAAAATGATTCACAACCAATAATATTATCTCTAAAATCGCAAAAGTTTGTCCAAACCTTCTGATAAAACTACCAAAACCCTTACGCAAGTGCAAATAATGTGTTACATAAAAACACAAATAAGCAATCGTCAGCGCCATCGAAATATAATAGAAAAAAGTATCAACATATAAAAGTTTTGCCAGCTTTAAATTGCTTAATATACCCCATAATGCATCTGTAAAAAAATACATCAACGAAGCAAACACAAAATTTCTATAAGCTTTGTTGGCTTCATCCCTACTATTATCTTTTTTGATAAATTCATGATTCATAATTAAATGAATCACAATGGCAATCATACCTATGACTGAATAATACATAAATTTACTTCCTTATGCTCTAATTTTTATACAGTTTCTGCCACTTGATTTGGCTTCATAAAGTGCTTCATCCAAACGTTTAAAGGCGGTATCTGATATATCATCCTGATAAATACCGGTTATACCGATACTACATGTCATATGACCAATATTTTCAAATGTTCTGCTCTCTACGGCCGTCCTCGTTTTCTCAGCAATTTTTTGGATAGCATCCAAATCGTATCCATAGCATACACAAACAAACTCTTCTCCACCCCATCTGCCGATTCGAATGTCATACTCATTCAAACACTCTTTGACACAACTAATAAAAGCCTTTAGTGATTCGTCTCCAACAGCGTGTCCATAGGTATCATTGACATCCTTGAAGTAATCAATATCCAGCATCATAAGTGAACTTTGTTTATCGCTGTTTTTATTTTCAACGATAGCATTGTTGAGCTCTGTCTCTATTCTGCCATGATTGAATACATTTGTAAGCGCATCATAGGATGCAAGATTTTCAAACTTCTTGAGTTCATGAAAAAGTCTCATGGAATCTTCATGAATATTCTGAACCATAAAGACAAATCTATAGTCCTGCTCACTGGTAGTATCTATACGTCCGAATATTAGACGAACCCAGATAAACTGTCCCTCGAGATTTTTCATTTGACAGTCAAATGACAGGTTCTTGCCTGGCTTCAGTGTTGCCTTTAGATAGTCCGGATTACTCTTTTCGAGAAAAGTCGTTTGATCCTCCGGCCAAATCATATTTACAATCATCATACGCCACTCTGAATACTTGATTTCATAATGCATATCATCATTGGAAATCTCGGTGACATTGATACCGCTGGTCTTGTCCTGATTTAAATCTATATACATTGTAAAAAGATATGTTTCCTGAATCGTTTTTACTTTGTTCTCTGTAATATTATCTCTTTCATATTCAGACTGGTCCAAATCAGTCAATACTATAATATACTCGCCCTCTTTCTGTTCGGTTGGGCATACCAGCATCTGAATTCTATGTTTTACTCCATTAATTTCACAGCTAAGTTTTCTGGAATACTTCCCTTTGAAATCAATCATTTTTGGCAAGAAAACCTGATAATCATCTGATATTCTGGCATTGTTCTCACTCATGTGAAAACATAGTTTTTCTATCAAATCTTTATATGAGCCTGTATCTTCTATAAAATCTGAAAACAGTTTTGTACACTTGATTCTATAATAGGTGTCTTCCACCGATGATACTACCAAAATAGCATCCATATTGGCATTTAGCATTCTTCCAACATCAGCATCTGTATACTTACTCATAGCCTTCCCCCTTTATCATCTTCAAACGATTTCTATTTCGTCAAAATATAGTTTTCATCCTCCATAGAGGATTCCATTTTCAATACAGATTCATATCCCCAGATAGCAAAATTATCACCAAAACCATACTCACCTGTGTATATGTATCCAAAGGAACCATCCATCGTATTAAATTCTCCGTGAAAGGCTCCGCCTGATGAATGGTATATATTTTCAATTCTGGCATACTGATAAAATGTATAGGTTTTTCCATTTTCCTCAATAGTGGTTTCAAATGCCGGATAAACTGCATTTTTATCAGTAAAAATAATAGCATCTTTACGAACACCCAGATACATTTTATAAGGCTGAATCGTCAAATGAAGCGTTTCTGCAGTTCTATCTGTGCTGGACAGATTCATTTCCCAGTTCTTTTCAATCTCTCTTTTTGCTTCACTATAAATTAGATCCTGATCCTCCTGACTCAACTGTGAAAGGTCTGTCACCAGTTGACTCAGTCCGGAAATGGTGTATTGGTAGGAAGTGTTTGTCCATTTATAACCGCTCATATCCTCCGCTTCAATCGTAATTACGTCTCCGTTGGATAGATCCGTTTTTTTATCAACATGATAACGGATTCCGCGGATATCCGTTCCATTAATTACCTCACTCACCTCTGCTATCGGCTCCATACCCTCTAAACGCACCTGAACATTCTTGAACGGATCTGCCTCTGTCACTTTGGTGGCTACATTTACTTCTGTCCCTATGTCACGCACCAGAGAAAATGCGGAAAAGATGATACCAAAAATGAAAGGAACAAATACTAATCCTACCAGTAGCACTATGGTAATCACCATAATTCGCATTTTTTTAGGATCCATTGTCACTTTAGGTATATTTTCCACAGTAGCATAAACATGTTCTGTTTTTGGTTCCGCTTCTTTTTCTTCCTCTATCGTGAAATGCATTCCGCAATATTCGCATGTCACAGACTTTTGGTCCGATTCAATATTGAGACTAGCTCCACATCCCGGACAATCGTATGCAATAATCGTTATTTTTCGTTCTCCCATTTTATCCCCTGTTACTATTTCTAATCGATTTTTTCTATTTTTTCAGTTATATTATTTTATCATATTACATGCCTTTTGCAAATCAGGAAAGAATTGATTTTACTGCAATTCTTTTGATTACACTGTCGGCAAGGCCCCGCGACGCTAGGCCGCGTAAAAACAATAATAAAGGCACTAATTCCATATAAACTAGTGCCTTTCAATTCGTAATATCGTATATAAAATTAATTGAAATAAGAAATGGTATTTCTCAAATCTTCAGATAACTGTTTGGTGGTTTCACTGCTGGTCGCAATCTGATGAACCGAATCGGTTACTCCATTGATGGATACTGTAACCGCTTCATTCGACGCGGCATTTTCCTCTGTAATTGCACTCAGTTCTGAAACCGCTTCACTGATAATTTCTTTTGATTTATTCAGTTCTCCGGTGAGCTCTGCAATCATTTGAATCTGATCGAGTGAAATCTGAATCTCACCACTTAATGACTTGAACTTGCTCTGAGTATCAGCAATATACCCCTGCTCTGCTGAAATAATATTTGCCACTTCGGAAGCAAGTTCCACTGATTTTTCGGATTGTGCTACGATATTTGCCACAATGCTCTTGATTTCATTTGCTGAAACATTGGACTGTTCTGACAAAGATTTAATTTCATCCGCAACAACAGCAAATCCACGACCGGCTTCTCCTGCTCTGGCTGCTTCAATAGATGCATTCAGACTCAGCAGGTTTGTTTGATTCGCAATACCGATAATCATATTTACTGCTTCTTCAATCTTATCGATTGCATTGTTTGTTTCTTCAATCTGTTTGGTAATATTGTGAACTGCCTCAACACTCTGCACAGATGAATCAGAAACCTTATTCATATATGCATCCGCATCCGCATTTTCTCTCTTAATATTGTTTGAAGATACCACTAGTGCTTCTGTATGCTCTGAAATCGTATCTACGGCATCTCCCATTGACATTACCTGTCCATTAATATCCTGTACATTTTCTGCCATGGTCATCGCTGCATTGGAAAGCTCCGACATTGCCAAGACAATACTCTGGGCTCCGCTCGTACCATTATCTGCCAGACTGGCAACATTCACAGCTCCCATATTTACATCTTCACTGATAGTTTTTGTTTTCCCGATAATTGTATTCAGCGCATTCTGTAAAGTCTGTGTGGATTCTATAATAACCTGTGTCTCATACACAATACTCTTGATATCAGTGTCCGCATTCAGATTTCCTTTTGCTGTATCATCCAGTGCTATTGTAATACGCTTCAGAGGTGCAGTCACCACTTTCGTCATAAATAATACAAATAGTACAAAGAATACAAAGATACCGGCTGAAATTGCTAACGAAACCACTCTTAAAACCTTGATATTGGCCAATACTTCACTTTCATCAGCTGTTACCACTGCTACATATCTTTCATGATCACCCACATAATATGCTGCATATTTCTGAACACCTTTATATTTATAGGAAACGCATTCCGGCTGAGGATGATTTCCTTCTGCCAGCTCTGCTACCACTTTCTTAACCGCTGCATTTTCTACCGGATTTCCTATTTTTTCCGGATCCGGATGATATAACATAGTACCCTGGCTATCTACAAAATAGATATATGCAGATGAAAGATTCATTTCGGATACATCTGAAAAATGAGAAGCAATCTGATTAACAAAGGTTCCGCCTCCTACATAACCGATGGGCTCATCTCCGTCATAAATCGGTGCATACATAGAAATAATCAGTTCACCGGAAGCAGGTGAAGTAATAATACCTGTATTATACACTCCGTTATTCGCTGATTTCATGCTATTATGCAATTCTTCAAGTGCCGCACCCTCTCGCATGACTCTGCCAATGACAGGCGGCGCCGGATGTGTCAAAACCTGAGAATTCCAATCAGCGAGATAAATGCCTTCCCAGCCTTCGAGATTACCAAAATACTGCTGAGTAAATGCCTGTGCTTTTTCACCTAATGCAGTATCTTCCGGATTTTTCAGATAATCTGTTAAAATAGGTGATGATGCATAGTTTTTAAGAATTGTTTCATTGATACTCATGTTGTAATCAAATGCAACACCTGTCTGATTGATAGTTGATGTCATAGCGCGATGCATCTCATCCTTGATTTCTTTGCTTCCGCGATCAATCAACAAAATATTTAAAAATATAATGGTGATACTCATCGGAACCAGCGCAAATAACAGCAACATAATAGTAAAATTGAATTTTGTTTTTCTTTTCATGATGTCCAACTCCTTTTGTCCCTTGATGTAATAATTCAATTTATATATTGTATAATTGTACTATATTTTTGTTAAATTGTAAATTTTTGTTTTTGCACATTTACCACAAAAAAACGAAAAAAATGAAAAATGGACCTGATTAACAGATCCATTTCAACACTTTATAAATTAAATTGCCTTAATTTTAACTGATTTAGAAAGACCTTTCTTTTGGAATAAAGCCTTGTACGCTTTCAGTTTCTTCTTTGGCACCTTGATTGTGGTTGCCTTGGTAATTTCCTTGAATGCATTCTTTGCCACACTGCCAGATGTCAGCTTGGTTGACTTAATTGTCAGGGTCTTTAGCTTTTTACATCCCTTGAATGCATTTGCTCCGATTGACTTAATGTTCTTTCCTGCAACGATTG
>JAZUKG010000229.1:0-43911 GCA_045643145.1 Lachnospiraceae bacterium
GATGAGACTTGGCTTTCTGCATCACCAGATCACTACGAGCTTTACGATCCACCTTTTTGCTTTCGTCTCGCTGCATGATTCCTCCTTTCAAATAAAAAAGTGGCAAATGTCATTATCATTTGCCACTTTACTAATTAAATATCTAATCTAATTGATTCACTTTCAATATTTGATGCAGTAATATCAATTCGAACGGTTCTATCTTTTTTGTTGTTCCTATTCTTTTCAGAAAAGGCAAATTGAACGTTTCCAAATTCTTCCGGATTCACTTTCTTTAAAGAATCTTTTACTCTTTTACGTAATTTCATTGCGATAATTAGGACTTCTTCCACATCTTTTTGTGTTACAAATGATTTATCAACAAACAATAATTTCATCAGAGCACTAAAATTCTTTTTTATTGATTCTACATCACGCTGAGTTAAACTTTTGTCTAATGTATAATATTCAAAAATGAGATCGCTCATTTCATTCTTTCTCATTGTATGGAAGATTCTTGACAACAGATGTTTACTCAAACCAATATTATTTGAAAAACTATCCGCTTTTAACACACCAAATTTTTCTCCTGGCAACGATGCATGGAATCTATCCTGGAAGGCCGTATCATGGAATACTAAATTTGAAAATGCTGCAAATACATTATCATCTTCAAATATAGTTGTGTTTCCGTTGAACACGAATGAGCAATGGGCAACGTAGTCATGTCCGCCTCTCGAATAAGAACCGTCGTTCATATAGTCTTTCATAATATTAATCTGGTTAATCAAATCATTTTTTAATCCCGATAAACTAGCAATTTCGTCAAAAACAGCAACCTCTGAGGTGTGAACTATTCCTAAGCTTTCCTTTCGGTTTCTTTTGAAAGCATTGTTGTGAAATAAAGAAGCATTACTAATCTCACCTGACGAAATAATACTCGCATTCGGAAAATTCCTATATTGGGTTGTCTTGCCTGTACATCGTATTCCAAAATCGCTCAAATTATGATTTGTTTGAACGAAAGGCATCATTCTGGCCAAATACATCAAACGATATTCTTTTTCAACATAAAATTGAGAGTTTAATCCAATCGTATCCAGTATTATATTAACCCAATCATGTAATCCATATTTTCCACGTAGTTCAACTAAATCATCCCATGAAAAGGTAATCTCCATTGGAACAAAACTTGTTATAACAATATAGTTTTTCTTGTCCTTTCGTATGTAACTAGCAGTACATATTCCAAGCACAGGTCTGACTTTTAGATCTTCACATTTATCGATTACACTCTGGGTCACTATCACGTTCGCCTGAGATAAAGCCTGGTTTTCTAAGCTTCCCTCCAGTTGGTTACTCTTCAAATCACAACTCACACTTAATCTGTCCAAAAAAACAGCTTTTCCATCTCTTTGCAAATCGAATCCAATTGTCTTGGCATTACCATATTTATCCAGCACATTCTCTACTTCAGCTTTACTTCCTACTTTTGTGAATAAAGCCTCTATTGTAAATCTACTACTTGTAGGATAACCTTCACATAATTCGTCAAGTTCTTCCATACTGATTAATGGTATTTCCAATAATGAATTTTTGTTCGGATAAGGAGTTTCTTCTTGAACATCAACATCATTAAATGTGCATAATTGTTCATATAAAGATACATCCTGATTCGAAATATCATCAACTGCAAATTGCATGATTGTCTTTACTATTTTTCCAAGTGAAACATTCACAAAATACTTTTCTGATAAAAATCTTTGCATATTCATTATTTTATGATGACAGGTCTTGTCTACATGAATAATAATACGCTTTTCGTTCACTTTTCTTTCTTTCAAAACATTTTTGGGAAATCCTATACACCCTTGCTGCAATTTTTGCGCAAAGAAACTATCCAAGATTTCCCTCGTAGCCTGTCCCATATTTCTACCCAAACTATCTTTTAAATTACTCAAGGCCCAATCGGTATGTTCCAGCGGAAAAATAATAGTACACTCGTTATTGTTCATCTTTGCCCGCCTTTCTCTTCTTTTCTTCTTCTACACCATTTCAGGATATCTTTCACAGTATAAAAAAAATCTATTGCGAGAGAATATACCAAACCTAAGCATACTGGGCAAAGAAAAGCTATCAACAATGCAGTCGCATTTACCAACTCCATTTTTAAAAAGATCGCAGCGAAAAATGTACACAATACCGTAATCAAGCTAAGCACAAAAATTCGATTCACGTTATGTCCTCGATGCTTTTTCTCATATACGTATATCATCGTCGCCTCAAGTTCTTCCTTGAATACTTCCATATCTTCCTTCATCTCATTCTGGTTCTCGATAATTTCTTCATTACTTTTTTTGATTGATTCTGACTCTTTTTCAAGTGCTTCAATCCTTTGTTCCATTTTGTTCATCTTTAATATCCCTTTCGATCAATCTTAATATTGCTGTTGTAAGTTCTGTTTTCTCATAAAAGTCATATTCATTTATATCTACCTGATATCCACGTATTATCGGATCAATTCCTCGAATCTGCTTCGGTCCTACTAGTTTCAAATCTGAAAAAATAAAAACACTTCTATCTATTACTCGTTTGACAGTGTGCGCCTTAAAATTTTTCCATCTCTGAAATCGACTATTCTTCAACAAAGAATCAATAAAACAAATATAATTTCGTCTAGAGCTTCGCAATTCAAAAAAATTGTCAAAAACTTCGTTATCATAAAATGACGAAGGTAAAATCTCTAACAAACATGCATCGAAAACAGTTTGCTCATTAAGATAAGCTAACGCCAAAAAGCGATGAAGACTTGCACAATCAACTTCACATACTATCTTTTTTATATCATTATGAAGCACTAACACCATAGTACCTTGATATATTTCTGCTTTTTCCTTAAATCCGTTCATAACTTCTTCACGGATTCTTTGTACATACTTTTTATGTCTCATTGTTCCCTCCTAACATCATGGATTTTATCATATATGACATAATATTTTTCAGGAAATCCTGGAAAAATTATTTGTTCCGCATATCTTGTTGTTATCGTCTTATAAATCGTTCCATCCTGCGGAATTCTACCAACATACGGGATGACATCGCCACCATAGATAAATAGACCTTCTCCACCATTTCTGGTGCTGATACACCTCTTCTGCTTCTCAGTCAGATTCAGTTCCTCTATTATAAGTCTTGCCTCATCCTCATCCTGTCCCAGTATTACATAACAATCAGAGTAATCAAAAATGGTTTTTATCTCTGGCTAGTGAAATAAAAAAGAGGACATTTCCTAGATTTCTCTTAGAAATATCCTCTTCTATCGGTGCTTACGTAGCACGGAATCTTCGCCAGTAAATATAAAAAGTACTATCACGTATTATTCTGTAACCAAGCACCTAAAATATGATGTACCTATAAATTTGGTACATCATTTTTGATTTGGTACATCATTTCATTGTTCAATTGAAAAAGCCACTTTTAATCCGTCATACAATAGAATGCTAGCATTCTATTGTCGAGAATAATTGTCTCTTACGATCCAGCATATCCTCAATCTTTTCAATATAGAGTCCTACATCCTTGACATTATCACATCGTTCGATTCTGCCGTCTTCAAATACTCGCTTGGTAATAGAACCTGCACCGAGTGCCACGATGGTCTGGACTTCCTCCATAATCAGAATATTATAGATTCCAAATTTCCCCTCTAATGCATATCCAACATTTTCAAAATTACCGGACATATTTTTTTGACGATACAAATAATAAGGTTTCATATTCATGGAAAGCGCACCGTTTCTGGCAATTTCCATCGTATCATCCGTATTATTCAAAACACTTATTCCATGTTCATCAATGTATTGACGCATTTTAGAAGCACGTTTAATAGCCAGTGAATGAACCGTCAGACTTTCCGGATTCAGTTTTGTAATCTGACGAATTGTCTCCAAAACATCAGCCTCTGTTTCTCCCGGAAGACCCAAAATAATATCCATATTGATATTGTCAAAACCAATTTCTCTGGCCATCTGATAGGCTTCTATCACCTGTCCTACTGTATGTCGTCTGCCAATCAGCTTCAGCGTTTCATCCTTCATCGTCTGTGGATTTACAGAAATTCTGCTAACTCCCTGTTTATATAAAACCTCGAGTTTTTCTCTGGTGATGCTGTCAGCTCGTCCCGCTTCTACTGTAAATTCCTGCACTGTAGAAAAATCAAAAATCTGTTTTAAGGCAGTAATCATACGATCCAGCTGCTCGGCTTCCAAAGTAGTCGGAGTTCCTCCGCCAATATATACCGTATCCAAAATCTTGCCTTCCATGATTTTGGCCGTTTCCTTCATTTCCTCTATCACACAGTCAATGTATCGTTCTACCTGATCTCGGAACCGTACAATCGGATAAGAGGTAAAGGAACAATACAAACAGGTCGTCGGACAAAACGGAATGCCAATGTATAAGCTGTATCCGTCTTTGTAGTGAAGCGTGCCCAAAAGCTTTTTTTCTCTCTTTGCTATATCAATGGAAAGCTCTGTTTTTTCTTCACTGACCATATGCTGATTTTGAAAAGCCTCTCTGATTTCATCCTCTGACTTACCCTCTTCCAGCATTGTCATAGCAATCTTGGTTGGTCTGATTCCCGTCAAGTTACCCCATGGCAACTTTTTCCCGGTCTCAGTACTCAGAGAATGATACAAAAACTTTTTAAATTCATTTTTGTCTTCTGTGTCTGTTTTCATCACCTGACCGGAAGGCATCAAAAATGAGATACCCTGCTTTTCTATTTCGAGCTGAAATACCAGCGCATTTTCCAAATCGACGGATTCCGGATCTTTACTTTCCGGAGTCAGTACCTTGACCGTTTTTTCCGGATAAAAGGCTTTTACGAGGGAGTGAATATCATACTCCCACTTAGCCTGATTACTTTTCACAACTAACATGTTTTCCTCACCTTTTCCTTTTATACAAAAGGATTGTATTTTCTTTCATGTCCGATGGTAGTTTCATCACCGTGTCCCGGATAAACCACCACATCATCCTCCAGCTTTAAAAGCTTTTCTGTAAGGGAGCGCGAAATCTCTGCACCGCTTCCTGTAGGAAGATCGGTTCTGCCCACAGATTCTAAAAACAGAGTATCTCCGCTGATTAATACCTTGTCTTCTTCAAAGAAATAACAGCAGCTTCCCTTGGTATGTCCCGGTGTAGAAATTACCTTTGCCTTTAACCCGGCGATTTCAATTTCCTCACCGTCTTTTAAATACTGGTCTACCTTTACAGTACATGGTCTGGATACACGCTTTGATACATTTAACTCTACGCTTTCACAAAGATCTTTTTCGCCTTCATAGGCATATACCTTTGCTCCTGATTTTTCTACGAGCTGTTCAACACCCCAGATATGATCAAAATGTGCATGTGTTAATAAAATGCCTTCGACCACATAGCCTGCTTCATTTAATTTTTCATATAACAAATCTCCGCGATCAGCCGGATCGACAAAGATTACTTCTTTTTTTCCCTCTTCATGCAGGAAATAACAGTTTGTCTGACAAACACCCATTACTATTCTTCCGATTTTTATACTCATTTCATATCTCCTTTCAGATTTATCTGTGCAAGTTTCTTTTGATTGCACTGCCGGCAAGTCCCCGCGACGCCGGGCGCGGTAAACAAGAAAAAGGGTAAGTTTCCACTTACCCTGTTGTTCTTTCAATATTGATAACGCTTTCAACATTATGAATCTTATCAATAACACGATTGAGTTCTTCTCTTGAAGTCACTTCAAAGGTAACATTCATAGTTGCAATCTGTTGCTTATTAGTTCTGGTATTAACACTTAAAATATCGATATTCTTTTCAGTTAATGCTCTTGAAATATCTGCCAAAAGACCATTTCTGTTGTTCGCATAGATTGTAATATCTGCAAAGAACTTACCTCTTGATCCTTCAATACTGTCTTCATGCCACTCTGCATCAATCAAACGACTCTTTTCTATCTCCGGAATATTAATGATATTGATACAGTCTGTTCTATGAATAGAAATGCCTCGGCCTCTGGTAACAAAACCGATAATTTCATCTCCCGGTACCGGCGAACAGCACTTGGAAAAACGTACTGCCACATCATGAATACCCTTAACAATAATTGCCGAATCACCTTTTGCACGAGGTAACATGGCTTTTGCATGTGCATTTTCTTCAACATTTTTCAGGATCTCTTCATCCGAAACTTCCTTTGGATGATCCTTTTCGTAAAGTTCCTTCATCTTGTTGATAATTTGACCTTCACGAAGTCCGCCGTGTCCGACAGCTGCCAGTACTGCTTCCCATTCCTTAAAGCCAAACTTTTTCATAATAGCTTCCATGTATTGCGGACGCATTACATCCACCTGATTGATGGATTTTGCTCTGCAATATGCCAAAAGCATTTCACGGCCTTTTATGATATTTTCTTCTTTATATTCGTTTTTAAACCACTGATTGATTTTATTTTTAGCCTGTGTAGATTTAACAATATTCAGCCAGTCCTGACTCGGACCAGACACATTGTTACTGGTCATAATCTCTACACGATCACCGTTTTTCAGCTCATAATTCAGGCTTACCCAACGGCCGTTAACTCTGGCCCCACTCATCTTGTTACCGACTGCAGTATGAATGCTGTAGGCAAAATCAATCGGTGTAGATCCTGCCGGAAGGTTCTTTACATCTCCGGTAGGAGTAAAGCAGTAAACACTGTCTGAGAATAAATCCAAATCGCTCTTTAAGAGATTCAAAAATTCCTTGTTATCCGACATATCCTGCTGCCATTCCAAAATCTGTTTCAGCCAAGAAAGCTTTTCTTCCTCAGCGGCATCCACCTTGACATTTTTACCGTCAGAGGTTTCTTTATATTTCCAGTGAGCAGCGATACCATATTCTGCTGTTTTATGCATTTCAAAGGTTCGAATTTGGATTTCAAACGGCTGTCCGGACGAACCAATCAAAGTCGTGTGAAGGGACTGATACATATTTGCCTTGGGCATAGCAATGTAATCCTTGAAACGTCCCGGAATCGGCTTATAAATTTCATGAATAACACCCAGAGCTGCATAACAGTCTCTGACATTATCTACAATAATACGAACTGCAAACAAGTCATAAATCTGATCGAGGGTCTTGTTCTGATTCTTCATCTTTTTATAAATACTGAAGAAATGCTTTACACGACCATCAATCTTGGCTTTAATTCCTGCATTTACGATATGTGCACTTACTTCATCTACAATATTCTGAATGTATATTTCACGTTCAGATTTTCGAATTCTGATTTTATCAACCAGATCATAATATACATCCGGCTGTATATATTTCAGGGACAAGTCATCAAGCTCAACCTTGACTCTCATCATACCGAGACGCTGTGCAATCGGTGAATAGATATCCATCGTCTCTCGGGCTTTTTCCTGCTGCTTTTCAGGCCTCATATGGTCAAGTGTACGCATATTATGAAGTCTGTCGGCCAGTTTTATAATAATAACTCGAATATCCTTGGCCATCGCCAGGAACATCTTTCGAAGATTTTCAGCCTGAAGCTCGATTTTATCTCCCTCAAACTGGAGCTGTCCGAGCTTTGTTACACCATCTACCAAAAGTGCAACATCTTCACCAAACTGTTCTTTAATCTGTTCAGTTGTAAAAATGGTATCCTCTACCACGTCATGTAAAAGACCTGCTGCAATGGTTTCCTTGTCCATTTCAAGTGAAGCCAGAATAATACCAACACAAAGCGGATGAATGATATAAGGTTCTCCGGATTTGCGCACTTGTTCCTTGTGGGCATCATCTGCCAATCGGAACGCCTTTTCAATCAGCGAAATATCGTCACTCGGATGATATTTCTTTACACGGTTAATCATATCCTGATATAAATCTTCAGGACTTTGAAACTCCGCAATCGCTTGAAATCGGCCTTCATCAAAGACTAATTCAGTTTTCTTTTTTGAGGTATTCATTTCTTCTGTCTTAATGTCTTCCATTTCAGCTATCCTACTCATCTTCAGTTATATTTTCTGACTATTATATGCTCATTTTATATATTCGTCAACGCAAGATATCCTGATAAACTAATTGTATCAAATCATGTCTCATAGCCGAAGCTCCGCTAACGCTCATGTAGCAATACGGCTCCTTGGCGTGAAGAGCGTAAATATCTTTTGGATGATTATTAATCATCTCCTGCGTATATGATCTGTAGCCTTCATCTTCCTGAGAAAGGCAACCTTTTGCAAAGAATCGGATTCCATCCTCATATCTCGCGGCATCCTCTCCCAATCGCTGTGCAATCTGAGCTGCGACATCACCACTGGCGCAGAAAACATGGCTGACATATCCAATCTTTCTCATTAAATGATTTTGATCATTGATTTTTGGATTGGATGCATAGTCCACTAATCTGCCGTAGCAGGAATGTTTCTGCCAGCGCTGCTCCTCATCCGGATATGTGAGGATAACAACCGGGAACACTCTCGCAGGATCCTCTATCAAATCCCAAAGAGCATCGAGTTCTTCCTCTTTTACTACCTGAATTTTACTTCTGAGAGGTCTCGAATCTTTCACCCCGATTTCTCTGGCGAGCTCTAAATACACATTTGGTCTGGCATACGGACGAATGGTCTTTGCGGCTCTTTTGGGCTTGAAAACCATATTTTTGCAAAGCATAAGCAAATCATCGCCTTCTTTACGAATTTCTACAAATGCCTTCCATATTTTGCCGGATTCATCTAAAGCTACATAAGATAAATCCGCATACAGATAAAGTGACTGTCTGTCATATTCTAAATTGGAAATAATACCCGGTTCATTAATTCGAATCGGATGTACATCCTTAGCAAATTCCTCCGGTTTTATTTCTTCTAATTCCTTTTTCAACCAGTGATCATAAAGGAAACGAACCACAAATTCAAAAAGCTGTTCCGGTTCCTTATCACCGAGGTTCAAGGTAACATCTGCCTGGAAAGCAGTCTCTGTTCTGAACTTAACGATTTCTTTATCAGAAGGCTTGGTATACTTCTGCTTTTCAGTCTGAAAGATTTCGTCAAAACGATCTGCGATTTCCTGCTTGTAAATATCTGTTCCCTTGACGCCTTCATTTACCAGATAAATGATAATATTTGCATTTAATCTGTTAAAGTTTCTCTCCAGGGCCAGCTCGATGAATTCCTCTTTATTCCATTTGAAAATCTTTTTGGCCAGGTCAACTGTAATCATATCCTCCAGCTGCTCATCAATCTCACCATTCAGGGTTTTCAAGCGGTATTTATAACGAATCATTTCGCCCCAGTTACATTTTTTATAAAAATCGTGTCCCATATCATCAAAAAGAGTAACCATGTACTGATCACACATTTCCAACGATGCCAAAACACTATTCAGTTTTCTGGATTCCTTTGGGAAGTTATCCCACATTCTCAAGTTTTTATATCTCAGGTCGTGTTCTACCTCGTGCCAGCCCTCAAAGAACATAGTACGAAGCTGAATTTCAAAGGTCGGATCCACTCTTAAATTTTCGATTACGGGATCAACAATTCTTTTTACAAATCCCGGAAGTGCAAATACTCCGTTGATTTTTGTTGCAGTAAAGGTATCTTCACTACTTTGATATTGTTCCCACATATCTTCACCGGGTTTCAACTGCTTATTTGCCTGTTTACCATACAGTTCGAGCATACCGGTAATGATACGCTTACATACATTGATGTCATCTTCAAAATATAAAACAACTCTAACCCCAATTAAATCCTGGATGTTTTTATCCGGATTTTGCACATATCTCGGTTGTTTTAATTTGTGTCTGATGGACTCTCCCTTTTTTATTCTGGAAAAAATTCGGTAGTAGATGCCATAATTATCCAGTTTTTCACAAAGGATACTGACAAGAGCCTGTTTGGCGCTATCCAGCTCTTCTACCAAAACGTCATATTGGTCTGTCATATTCTTGCTCCCCCTAATCTAACCCTCGCCATGCAAAAATCAGGCATGCAAAAATCAGCCTTGCTGATTGGCTCGGGCTACATATCAAGCTTTCTATGAAAACTTGATACATGAAATACACTTCATGTAATAGTTTAGTATAGGTAGGGCAATAAGTCAACGATTTGCGCTATAGGAGACGGTGGTGTAAGCGGCGACCCTGTGACGCAAGGTAAACGCCTAAGCGACTAAGTAGACGACGCCTATCCCTGCATTGCAAAGCAACGCAGGGATACCGTTTGCAACGGCATAGAAATAAAACTGTAAGCGGCGACCCTGTGACGCAAGGTAAACGCCTATCCAGGTAATGCAAAGCATCACCTGGATACCGTTTACCTTTTCATAATAAAATAGAAAGAGCGATTTGCTTACAAGCTCATAAGAGTTTGTGCAAATCGCTCTTTTATTTTATTGCGTCACAGGTTTAGTCGCTTACATCATTCCCATGCCTGGGTTTGCTGCCATAGGTGGCACTTCTTCTTTGATGTTTGCAACAACTGATTCTGTTGTCAGAAGTGTAGAAGCTACGCTGGTAGCGTTCTGAAGAGCACTTCTTGTTACCTTTGCAGGATCAAGGATACCTGCGGCAACCATATCTACATATTCATCTCTTAATGCATCGTATCCTGTTCCGACTGCGGATTCTCTTACCTTATTGATAATTACGCTTCCTTCTAATCCTGCGTTTGCAGAGATATGGAACAATGGAGCTTCCAATGCCTTTAATACGATCTGAGCGCCTGTCTTTTCATCGCCTTCCAATGTTTCAGCGAGTTTTGCAACTTCTTTTGAAGCGTGGATATATGCAGATCCACCACCTGAAATAATACCTTCTTCTACTGCTGCCTTGGTTGCTGCCAGAGCATCCTCTAAACGAAGCTTAGCTTCTTTCATTTCTGTTTCTGTTGCAGCACCTACACGGATAACTGCTACACCGCCTGCCAGTTTAGCCAGTCTTTCCTGTAATTTTTCTCTGTCAAAGTCAGAAGTTGTTTCTTCTACCATTTTCTTGATAGATGCGATACGAGCTTCGATAGCTGCCTTGTCGCCTTCACCATCTACGATAACTGTGCTTTCCTTCTGAACCTTAACTGATTTACAATGTCCGAGCTGATCTAATGTAGCATCCTTCAGTTCAAGACCAAGTTCTGAGCTAATTACCTGACCGCCTGTCAGAATCGCGATATCTTCAAGCATTGCTTTTCTTCTGTCACCATATCCAGGAGCTTTAACAGCTACTACATTGAATGTTCCGCGAAGTTTATTTACGATTAATGTTGTAAGGGCTTCACCTTCTACATCCTCAGCGATGATTAAAAGCTTTGCTCCGCTCTGTACGATCTGCTCTAATAATGGGAGAATTTCCTGAATATTAGAAATCTTCTTGTCAGTAATTAAGATATATGGATTGTCTAATACTGCTTCCATCTTATCCATATCTGTTGCCATATAAGCTGAGATATATCCACGGTCAAACTGCATACCTTCTACCAGGTCAAGTTCTGTCTGCATTGTCTTGCTTTCTTCGATTGTGATAACACCGTCTCCGCTTACTTTTTCCATAGCATCTGCTACCAAGTTACCAACCTCTTCATCACCTGCAGAAATAGCAGCAACCTTAGCGATATGTTCTTTTCCGTTTACCTTTGAGCTCATAGATGCGATTGCTTCTACAGCACAATCAGTAGCCTTCTTCATACCCTTTCTGAGGATGATTGGGTTTGCACCTGCAGCTAAGTTCTTCATACCTGCATTTACCATTGCCTGAGCTAATACAGTCGCTGTTGTAGTACCATCACCGGCTACATCATTTGTCTTGGTTGCTACTTCTTTTACAAGCTGTGCTCCCATGTTTTCAAATGCATCTTCTAATTCAATTTCTTTTGCGATAGTAACACCGTCATTTGTAATAAGTGGTGCACCATATGATTTATCTAAAACAACATTTCTTCCTTTTGGTCCAAGTGTGACACGTACTGTGTCAGCAAGCTGGTTTACACCGGATTCTAATGCTTTTCTTGCTTCTGCTCCGTATTTAATTTCTTTTGCCATGATTTATGACCTCCTTTATTAAGCTTCAATAATAGCTACGATATCATTCTGACGAACTACGATGAATTCTTCATCATCAAGTTTTACTTCTGTTCCTGCATATTTAGAGTAAATAACCTGATCGCCGACTTTAACTTCCATTTTGATTTCCTTGCCGTCAACGACTCCGCCTGGTCCTACAGCAATAACCTCTGCCTGCTGTGGTTTTTCCTTATTCTGTCCAGGTAATACGATACCTGATTTTGTTGTTTCTTCTGCTACGAGCTGTTTTAATACAACTTTGTCTCCAAGTGGTACTAATTTCATGTTTGTTGCCTCCTATTCTTTATCATATCTTTAAGCCATTGGCTAATTTTATCCTTTCGTTAGCACTCAACTCCCTCGAGTGCTAACATGGTTGATTATAATACAACCATTTTTTACTTTCAAGTGCTTTTATCCGATTTCATAATTCTTTTATAATTGTATTATCTCTGATTAAAATTTAGAATAACGAGGCAGGGCCGCGGTATAACAAAAAAACAGACAAAGCACTTCTGCGCCCTGTCTGTTATTTTTACGATTATATTTCATTATGTTTCTTTGCTATGACAATTGGTATAGCAATAGAAGCAACCAGCCCCACCATTAAAAGAATGGTTACAGGGAAAATAAACTTGGCTCCCCCGGTCAAAACCAATATGGTAAGTAGCAGCATATAAAGCGAAAACATGCAAATCATACTCGCCAGCATCCAAATCATATCATGATATACCAGTGCCTTATTTTTTTCCTTTACCTTGAATGGCATATTCCACGCCTGAGGACTCACAAAATGCAAAATAACCGATATCATCGCATTCGTCAGTAACATAATCACCGGTAATACAATGAGTGAAATTACCTCTTCATATCCGTCCGGGTTCCCCATCAAATCAAAATGAGTCGGAATCCTCCCCATATTCATTCTGTCTGCCCGAATGATAATCAGAAAGTTTATCAATAAAAATAGATACGACAGCAGTTCTGTTATTTTTTGAGCTTTACTAATATATGCTTTGTTCATATTCATCCTCTAATCAGGATATATCAATATCCAAAGGTTCGTCTAATTTTTCAGACACATATTTTCCGTCTTTTTTTCGTTGTCTGACACACTCTGTCAACAGATATTCTATTTGTCCGTTTACTGAGCGAAAATCATCTTCTGCCCATGCGGCAATGTCGGCATACAATTTCTCAGACAATCGAAGCGGTACCTGTTTCTTTTCAGCCATTAATACAGACTTCCTGAATTAACAACCGGCTGTGCATCGTGATTACCACACAATACAACCAGTAAATTTGAAACCATTGCCGCCTTTCTTTCTTCATCCAGCTGAACTAACTCTTTTTCATTTAATCTTTCCAGTGCCATTTCCACCATTCCGACTGCTCCGTCTACAATCATCTTTCTGGCATCGATAATAGCAGAAGCCTGCTGTCTCTGAAGCATAACAGATGCGATTTCCGGTGCATATGCGAGATATGTGATACGAGCTTCTACAATTTCAAGTCCTGCATCTTCTACCTTGCTCTGAATTTCTTCTCTGATTCTGCTGGCAACAACCTCTGCAGATCCTCTCAGGCTTCCTTCATCTGCCTGTCCGTCTCCTGTAGTATCCACATTGGTAGCTACATCATACGGATAAATACGTACAATATTACGAAGTGCACTGTCACACTGCAGTGATAAGTATTCCTTGTAATTATCTACATTAAATACTGCTTTTGCTGTATCTGTTACTTTCCAGATAACTGCGATACCGATTTCCACCGGATTACCGAGACAGTCATTGATTTTCTGTCTTCCGTTATTCAAGGTCATCGCCTTTAATGAAATTTTCTTACCTGTAACAGCTGCAGCGGTTACAGTAGTTCCGTCTGCCGAAATACTCAGGCCGTTTGCTGCCGTCTGTGTTTCACCGCTCTGTGCAAGCTTTGTTGCTGCAGCAGGATTCACTGCGCTGCAGAACGGATTTACTGCATAAAAGCCGGGCTCCTTAATTGTGCCGATGTATTTACCAAAAAGTGTTAAAACCAGTGCTTCATTTGGCTTTAAAACTCTGAGTCCGCAAAGAGGAATCCATCCAAAAATCATAATCAGAATACCTGCAACAAACCCAAACGGATTATCAATCAGCATCAGGATAATTCCGATGATATAAAGAACCGGAATTCCGAGCAAAACCAGCATGCCATTTTTGTGTGTTGTATAAATTTTCTCCTGCATAATCATTCTCTCCTTTTACTATGCGTGTAATGTATTTGATATCATTATGATATCATCGAGATTTTATTTTGTCAACAATGAGAAAATCACTTTTTTAAGAGGGGCATCAAACTCCAGTTTCTTTTCATATTCTGACTCTGTACCATCTAAAAGATAGTGCTGTCTCAATCTGTACTCTTCTTCATTTTCATTTACAAAGTAATCCGGCAGGATTCCCTCATAATCTCGTTCTTCATCTTCGTTTTCTAATGCAAGCGCAGGATAATAGATATAAATAAGCGAAGAATTTTTCATTTTGCTGCAAACAAATGAGCCACCTCTCCCTTCAGAACCTGTCACATCTCCTACTATAGTACCCAGGCCTTTCTCCTTTATCATGGCTATATATCCGTCTGCAGCCGATCCGGTTCTTCGTCCAGTCAGATAAAATACATTCTTTGTTTTTTCTGCTTTTCCAATATATTTCTCGCTTCGAGAATAGATGAAACTCTGGCCCTCTTTTTCCCGGTTAAAGGAAAGCCAAACAGGCAAATCTTTTGTCATTGCATCATTGCTTTTCGTATCATTCACCCTAAAGCGGTATGAAAACTCTGTATCCATTTCATATAAATATGGATATAAATAGTTTACACCGTATGATACGCGCCCCCCATAATTATTACGAAGATCTATAATAATATTGTCATAAGGCGATTCCTTAATATACTGCTTGAGCCTTTCACCTTCTCTGTTTGTAAAATCATTTACTTCAATATATTCCACTCTTCTCTGATCATCTCTATACATAGAAACAGGTACATATTCAGGTTCCAGACCGGATGCATCAAAAAGATAGCCATAGCTATCCACTACTTCAATTCCATAGCTTATATACATTGTTTCTGTATGTTGTATATGCTCCTGATTTTGCAATACCACTTCAACCCTGGTGCCCTCGCTGTCATTTAGGACTATGGCTTCTCGATAGGCTTTTTCATTGGTATAATCATAATACAGACGAAAGGTAGATATATTTTCTGTTACATACCGGTCAATATCGACGCCGTTAATTTGAAGAAGCTGATAGTCGTCCATCCTGTCATCGTCTTCTGTTTTCTCGTTAGCCAACATCAAATACACACCATCTACATAGGAAAAACGTAATGTTTTTACATTTTCATATTTTTCGCACGCTTCTCCTATCAATTCATACCATGCATCTATTTCTGCTTTTTGTCCTAGCCCGGTCATTACTTTATTCGAATCATAAGAGTCCATATATCTTAAATTGGAATATAAAGGAAAGCATACATCTGTATGAAAACTCGGAATATCTTTTGATATAGCCTTCATAGTACAAAAGAATTCGAAATTATCCTTTGTTTCGTTTATTTTCTTTTCATAATAATCATATCTTTTTTCAAAATTAATATGATATAGTCTGTCAATTTCATCAAGAAATGGAACAGATTCCTTTATATTAAAATAAAACGAATTAAAATCCTCAAGTTTTTGAGACATTGTTAATTCGCTTACCTGTATATCCTTATAAAAAATGTCATTTATATATTCCAAAATTCGATGTCTGTATGCATATAATAAAAACAATACCAATACAGCATAAAAACAGATTTTAGGAATGCTATTATTTTTCATCTTTTCTCCCAAATGGTATGCAGCTTTAATAATTCGATTATATTTATGTCTATACACCATTTCAATAAACATGTGCTATTCGGTCGCTAATCGGTGCTATTTGGTAAAAAAAACCGATTGACACTTGTCAATCGGTTCAAATTTACATTGTTATGATTCTTATTTTTCCAGTCTTTCACGGTATCCCGGAGCATTCTTAATTTCAAATTTGTTTTCAAACATTAAATACTCTGCTTCTGATAACAATTCCTGGAGATTTTGTTCTACATTATATTTAAAGACTGTTCCCATAGCTACAGAAGGAGCGATATGCTCATCCTCAAAAGCCAGGCAACCGGCTTGAACTCTGCTGACATAGTCCTCAGCCTCTCCGTCTTCTACCGCCGGAATCAGAACATAGAAGAAATCGCCGCCGCATCTGGCAATCACATATTCATCCTTGCCTTCTTCCTTTAATATAGTAGCAACTGTTTTTATCAGTCTGTCACTTTCCTCATCACCATACTTGTCATTTACATATTTCCAGTCATTGATATTGACACAAATCACAGCAACCGGAACGATTTCCGATCTGTCAATAACCTTCATGCGATTATCAAAATAGGTGCTGTTAAGCGTTCCGGTAAGGGCATCGTTTTTCTCCCCATGCTTTACCTGATACTGTTCTTTTTCCAAAAGTTTTTCCAGTTCATCCGCATATAAAGAAGTCTCCGCAAACTGATAAGCCTTCATTGCCTGAGCACTAAGCTGCCCTGCAACAGAAGAAACCAGCTTTATAAGCTCCGGCTTACCCTCCGTTTCTTCCTCTTTTACATATAAATGTCCGATGGTACGATCCATAATACGAATCTTTTCCCCCGGTTTATTTACTACATCCGGCTTAAAGCCTGCAAAATTACCCACACTGACAATTTTCTCACCATGTCTGTCTACCAGTAAAGCAGAAATTCCGCTCACCTTTGAAACAGATTCTAAATAATCAGATAACTGACCTATATCCAGAAGCTGATCCAAGCTATAATGTTTGCAATTATCCTTTAATCTTTTTTCTAATGAAACTAACCCAAATGCCATAAGAAAATAACCTCCATAAGTAGTTTTATTATATCGTTTTTTGCCTCAATTGTCTATGAAAAAACACCCTTGTAAGTCATACTTTTCTATGGTAAAATGTGTAAAACAGATGTAACGATAAGCGCTACAAATAGCAGAAAAGGAGGTCGCTATGGATATCGCAAAATTGGCAATGACCATGAGTCAGATTAACATCCAAAATGATGTCGGTGTTGCTATGCTCAGTAAAAGCATAAATGCCGGAGAAGAAATGGGCGAAAGCCTGGTTAATATGATGGACAGATCCATGATGGAACAGTCTGTCACACCAAACATTGGAGGAAATATTGATATTTCCGTATAAAAAGCAAAAACAAAAGCAGGTCAAATGACCTGCTTTTTTTACTTATTTTGAAATCCCCAATAATCTGCAGGCATTTCCTGAATAAATCAAGCTCTTCTCTTCCTCATTTAATGAGCTGGCATTGATATACTCCTGCGTTCTGATCGGGTTTTCCCACGGACTGTCCGTTGCAAAGAGAATTTTCTCAGCTCCGTGACTTCTGACGATTTGCACGAATTTTTCGCTTTCCAGAAAATCACTGGTAAAGGCAGTATCAAAATATACATCCTCGCCTGCCAAATACTCGAGCACCTCATCCCACTGCTTCCAGCCACCGGTATGTGCCAAAATAAAGTTTTTGGGATTTACCTGCCTGATTACTTCTCTGGCTTTATCCGGAGGACAATGCACCGGATCCGGCATTCCGATATCCACTCCTGCATGTGTCACCACACATAAATCTAAATTGGTGGCACACTCTAAAATATGCATAAATCTGATATCATCAATAAATACTCCCTGATAATCAGGATGAATCTTGACACCCTTAAGCCCTAAATTTTTCACCGCCAAAAGTGCGCTTTTATAATCTTCAACATCCGGATGAATTCCTCCGAAAGAAATCAGTCTGCCTTCATATTCTTCATTGATTCTGGCAGCCGTATCATTCACCGTCTGAAAATGCTTTGGATTGGTAACTACCGGCAAAACCACCGAAATATCCACCCCTGCATTTTCCATGGATTTTAACAACCCTGCATTCGTACCATCTGTATTGGGCTTTGTCTGCGACATAGCTGCGAGCTTTGCAATGGTTCTTTCGGCTAATGCATCCGGAAATGTATGCGCATGAAAATCGATAATCATATGTTTAACCTTCAAATCCTACTAAAAATGCCTTTTTGTTAATCTCAACTGTCTTTGGCGGAACGGTATTTTCAATGACCTGAAGCCATTCTTCCTTTTTGAAATCCATAAATTTCGCAGCCAGTCCCAATACAATGATATTAAAGACTTTAGAATTACCCAGTTTTAATGCTTCTGCCATAGCATCCACACTGTGTACCTGATAGGTCTTTGCGAGATTTTCAATAATATTTTCAGGATACTGTGCAGCTCCTGTTACAACTGTAATCGGATCGATTCTCTGATCATTTACGATTAAGCTGCCGTCCTTTTTCAAAAAGTGAGCGTATCTTAATGCTTCGAGCTGTTCAAAAGCAATCAATACATCTGCCTGACCTTCTTCTACAATCGGTTCACTCACCTTTTCTCCGTAGCGTACAAAGGTTACTACGCTACCGCCCCTTTGAGCCATTCCGTGTACTTCTGAAAGTTTAACATCATATCCTGCCTGCATCATGATTCCGCCCAGAATACGACTTGTAAGTAATGTTCCCTGTCCGCCTACGCCGACAATCATAATATTCTTTGTCATAGCTGTCTCCTTATTAAACCTCATATTTTTCAATTGCATCGAATTTACAAAGCTGCTGACACAATCCGCAACCATTACACATTGTCTGATCGATACGGATGGTTCCGTCTTCTGCCTTTGTAACTGCCGGACAACCTGGCTTTAAGCAGGCTCCGCACTTCTTACATTTTTCAGGTAATTCTCTGCACTTATTCGGGAATTTCTGTCCCTTTAATAACGCACAAGGAGATTTTGTAATAATAACACTCAGTTCTTCTCTGGCCACTTCTTCTTTGATGACTTTTTCCAAAGTTTCCAAATCAAAAGCATTGACTTCAATCACATTTTTGATACCGATTGTTTTGCAAAGGTGATAGATATTGATAATCGGAACCTCGTCTCCCATCAATGTCTTTCCTGTAGCTGCATGGTCCTGATGACCTGTCATACCGGTTGTTGAGTTATCCAAAATCATAACAGTACCGGTTGACTGGTTATAAGCCATATTCATCAAAGAGTTTACTCCGGTATGTAAAAAGGTCGAATCACCGATAACTGCTACCCAGTTTCTGACATAATCCTTGCCCTTTGCTTTTTCCATACCATGAAGGGATGAAATGCTGGCACCCATACAAATCGTAGTATCTACTACATTTAATGGTGCTACCGCACCGAGAGTATAACATCCGATATCTCCGGCTGCATGAAGTTTTAATTTGTTCAGTACTGAGAATACACTTCTGTGAGGACAACCAGGACAAAGAATCGGTGGACGAGCCGGAACCTGCGCCGGTGCATTTACAACCACATCTTCTCCTAAAACTGCCTTACGCAGCATGTTTGCACTGTATTCTCCCTGCAGTGTAAAGATTTCTTTACCGATACATTGAATTCCCCAGGATTTAATCTGTTCTTCAAAAACAGGCTCTAATTCTTCAAAGATATATAACTTATCTACCTTTGCAGCAAAGTCTTCAATCATCTTTTTAGGAAGCGGATGAACCAGACCCAGCTTACAAACACTGGCATTTGGAAATACTTCTTTTACATACTGATAAGCAATACCGCTGGCAACAAATCCGATTGATGTGTCACCCATTTCTACACGGTTGATTGGCATATCAATTCCGTCTTCTGCCATCTGTTTCATTCTCTGTTCTACAAAAACATGACGATGCTTTGCATTACCCGGCATCATAACATTCTTGGCAATATTTCTTTCATATGGTTTATCTTCCGGCTCAACTCTGTCCTCTAAAGTAACCATTCCCTGTGAATGAGAAAGTCTGGTAGTCGTACGAAGAATTACCGGTGTATCATATTTTTCACTCATTTCAAAGGCATATTTCATAAAGTCCTTTGCTTCCTGTGAATCAGATGGTTCAATTACCGGTACATTAGAAGCTCGGCCGATCATTCTGGTATCCTGCTCATTCTGAGAACTGTAAAGTCCCGGATCATCTGCTGCCACCAATACCAGACCGCCATTTACACCGATATAAGATACGGTATAAAGAGGATCGGAAGCTACGTTCACACCGACATGCTTCATAGATGCCATAGCTCTGACACCGCTCATGCTGGCTCCGATTGCTACTTCCATGGCTACCTTTTCATTTGGAGACCACTCTGCGTAAACGCCTTCATATTTGATAATATTTTCACTAATTTCTGTACTTGGGGTTCCCGGATATGCTGCCGATACCTTAACACCTGCTTCATAGGCACCTCTGGCAATGGCTTCATTTCCTAACATAATTTTCTTTTCGCTCAATTTAATTTCCTGCCTTTCTGTTATTAACCGAGATTCTGTTCTGCAATCAGTTTATTAGCACCGTACTTTTCACGAAGCTTCGGTTTTTCAATCTTTCCTGTTGGGTTTCGAGGAATTTCCGCAAAAATAATCTTATGCGGTCTCTTGTATCTGGGAAGTTTCAGACAGAATTCATTCAGTTCTTCTTCTGTCATAGTCATTCCTTCTTTCAGTTCCACAATAGCTGCTGCTATTTCACCGAGTCTGGCATCTGCCAAACCGATGACAGCCACATCATGAATCTTGTCATTTGTACGAATAAAGTCCTCAATCTGAACCGGATATAAATTCTCTCCGCCGCTGATGATTACATCCTTCTTTCTGTCAACGAGCATGATAAAACCGTCTTCATCCTGCATTGCCATATCTCCGGTGAAAAGCCATCCGTCCTTTAACACTTCGTTGGTTGCTTTTTCGTCTCTGTAATAACAGGTCATAACACCGTCACCCTTTACACAAAGCTCTCCAACTTCACCCTGTTTCACTTCATTTTTATTCTCATCCACGATTTTTACTTCCCAGCCGTAACCCGGAATTCCGATACATCCCACCTTGTGAATGTTCTCTACGCCTAAATGAACGCAGCCCGGTCCGATTGATTCGGATAAACCGTAGTTGGTATCATAATCATGATTCGGGAAAATTTCCTTCCACTTTTTAATCAGACTCTGAGGTACAGGCTGTGCACCGATATGCATCAGTCTCCACTGCTCGAGATCGTAATCATCCAAATTTACCTTGCCGGATTCAATTGCCTCCAAAATATCCTGAGCCCATGGCACCAGGAGCCATACAATCGTACATTTTTCCTTGGATACTGCATCTAAAATAAACTCCGGCTTGGTTCCTACCAAAAGAACTGCCTTGCTGCCTGAAATCAAACTTCCGAACCAGTGCATCTTGGCTCCTGTATGATACAAAGGAGGAATGCAAAGGAATACATCATCTCTTGACTGTCCGTGATGATTTTGTTCTACTGCACATGAATGCATTAAAGAACGATGCTTATGTAAAATTGCCTTTGGAAAACCGGTGGTTCCTGAAGAAAAATAAATGGCTGCATAATCATCATCTGTAAGCTTTGGTCCTTCAAACTGACTCGCACAGTTTGCCACCATGGAATTGTAATCGTCTGCAAAGGTTGGACAATTCTCACCTACATAGACTAACAATCTGCCCCTGCTGAGCTCATCTGCGATTTCTTCGACACGTCCGATAAAGGATGGTCCAAAAACCAAAACATCTGCCTCAGCCAGCTGCATACAGTATAAAATCTCATCAGAAGAATATCTGAAGTTCAAAGGTACTGCCAGTGCACCTGTTTTTAAGATACCAAAATAAATAGGGAGCCATTCCAAACCATTCATCATAAGGATGGCAACCTTATCTCCTTTTTTAATACCTCTTTGCGTCAGCATATTGGCAAACCTGTTTGCCTTTTCATTAAATACGTGCCAGGTAATTTCTCTTCTGTAATGAACCTTTGGATTTGGCTCAATGAGTTCATATTCCTTCCATGTGACACGTCTGTCTTCTTTTATCTCAGGATTTATTTCCACGAGACATACATCCTGTCCATATTCTCTTGCGTTTCTCTCGAGATAATCCGTAATCGGCATTTTGTAACCCTCTTTTCTTTTCATTTTTCGAAAACGCTACCCCATACATATGCGCTTTCACACAAAGAATATTATACCATTTTCCCCCCTTATTATCAACGAAATGGCCTTCCAACAGCACTTGTAGAATTCAACAATAATTTTCTGCTTTTTTTTCACATAATGCCCAACAGATTGCCTGTTTTTTTCATTATTTCCTACAAATATGAGGCTTTTTTTACTGTACAAACCCAATACTTTCCTATAAAATAAATAGGTGTGGGCTTTTATAGCCCCTGAGAAACCCAGACTTTTATGAATTAGGAGGATTCTACTATGATACAGGCAAGTAATGTAACACTTCGAATCGGTAAAAAAGCTTTATTCGAAGACGTTAATATTAAATTTACAGAAGGAAACTGTTATGGATTAATCGGTGCCAACGGAGCCGGTAAATCAACCTTCCTTAAAATTCTTTCAGGAGCGCTTGAAACAACAAACGGTGAAATCATTATGACACCGGGCCAGCGTCTTTCTGTTTTAGAGCAGGACCACTTCAAATATGATGCATATCCGGTTATGGACGTAGTCATCATGGGTAATTCCCGCCTTTATGAAATCATGAAGGAAAAGGACGCTATTTATGCAAAAGAAGATTTCACAGACGAAGACGGAATTCGCGCCAGTGAATTAGAAGCAGAATTTGCAGAAATGGACGGATGGGATGCCGATACAAACGCAGCAATGCTTTTAAACGGTCTGGGAATCGGACCGGAACTTCATTACAGCCAGATGTCTGACCTTGACGGTAATGAAAAGGTTAAGGTGCTTCTCGCAAAGGCCCTGTTTGGTAATCCGGACATCCTTCTTCTCGACGAGCCTACCAACCACCTCGATCTCGATGCGATTGCATGGCTTGAGGATTTCTTAATTGACTTTGAAAACACAGTTATCGTTGTCAGCCATGACCGTTATTTCCTCAACAAGGTTTGTACTCATACTGCTGATATCGACTATGGCAAGATTCAGCTCTATGCCGGTAACTACGATTTCTGGTATGAAAGTAGTCAGCTTTTAGTAAAACAGATGAAAGAAGCAAACAAAAAGAAAGAAGAAAAAATCAAAGAACTTCAGGAATTCATTTCCAGATTCTCTGCAAATGCTTCCAAATCAAAACAGGCTACATCAAGAAAACGTGCACTTGAAAAAATCGAGCTTGATGAAATCAAACCTTCAAGCCGTAAATATCCATACATCGATTTCAGACCGGATCGTGAAATCGGAAACGAAGTTTTATTTGTTGAAAATCTTTCAAAGACCATCAACGGTGAAAAGGTATTAAACAATATCTCATTCATCGTAGGACATGATGATAAGATCGCTTTTGTAGGCGGTAACGAGCTCGCAAAAACAACCTTATTCAAAATCCTGGTTGGAGAATTAGAGCCGGATGAAGGAACCTTTAAATGGGGTGTTACTACTTCTCAGGCATATTTCCCAAAGGATAACACACAGGAATTTGACAATGACTTAACTATCGTTGACTGGCTTATGGGCTACTCTCCTGTCAAGGACGTTACCTATGTACGAGGCTTTTTGGGTCGTATGCTTTTTGCCGGTGAAGATGGTGTAAAGAAGGTTAAGGTATTATCCGGAGGAGAAAAGGTACGTTGTCTCCTGTCTAAAATGATGATCAGCGGTTCTAACTGCTTAATCCTTGACGAGCCTACCAACCACCTCGATATGGAAAGTATCACTGCTCTCAACAATGGTTTGATTAAATTCGGCGGTGTAGAACTCTTTGCTTGTCATGACCACCAGTTTGTTCAGACTACTGCAAACCGTATCATGGAAATCCTGCCTGACGGTAGCTTAATTGATAAGATTACAACTTATGACGAATACTTAGCCAGCGATGAAATGGCAAGAAAACGTACTGTATACACAGCAAACAAGGAAGATGACGAAAACTAAGATGAACGCAATTGACCTTCACACTCACAGTGATAAATCTGACGGAAGTTTGACTCCTACCCAGCTCGTAGAGTTAGCACTGGCTAAAAATTTAAAAGCACTGGCGCTAACGGATCACGACACGACTCTCGGTATCGAAGAAGCCCTGAAAGCTTCAGAAGGAACAGATCTCGAAGTCATTCCCGGAGTTGAGTTTTCGACCAATTATAACGGACAGGAAGTGCATATTGTCGGTTTATATATCAACCCAAACAGCGAAGCCTTTCAGGATTATTTATCTGACTTTCAGGCATCGCGAATTAACCGAAACAAAAAGATGTGCTTAAAGCTTCAGGAATATGGAATTAATGTCCGGTATGACGAACTCATTCAGGAGTTTCCGGACTGTACCTTAACCAGAGCACATTATGCCAGATTCATATATAAACTCGGCTATACCAAAAGTATTCCGGAAGCCTTTGAACGCTTTATCGGAAACCATGGCCCATGCTATGTAGAAAGAGAAAAAATCACACCGAATGATGCAATCAAGATTATTCATAAAGCAGGTGGTGTCGCTGTTTTGGCTCATCCGATTTTATACCATCTTTCCGATGCCAATCTGGACAAGCTGGTCAGCATGTTAAAGGATGACGGTCTGGATGCGATCGAAGCCATCTACTCTACTTACTCTCCGAGTGAGGAACGCCAGGTACGAGCTTTAGCAAATAAATACGATTTGCTGTTATCCGGCGGCTCTGATTTCCACGGAGCAGCGAAACCCAAGCTTGACCTGGGAACCGGATACGGAAAACTCTTTGTACCATATGAACTGTTAGAAAAAATAAAAGAATGTAAAAATCAAAAAACTAAAAAGGAACCGATTTAATTCGGTTCCTTTTTTATTACTTCCATATTTCTATGGTCTTTATTACTTGGTATAAATTTCTACCTTCTTACTTGCAGCACCCTTAACCTTGCCTTCATCAGTCTGTGCATAAGGAACTACATAATAGGTATATGTCTTTTTGTATGACATATCTGAGTCAGTAAAGACTGTGATATTTGACTTATCATTTACGCTGATTGTCTTAACCTTCTTGAAGTTACCGCCTTCTAACTTTTTGTATACATAGAAGCCGTCTGCGCCTTCCACATTCTGAATCTTAACAGCGATTGATTTGCCCCACTGCTCTAACAAGATAAGTGGCTGTGAAGGAGCTGCTAATGCCTGAATACCCTTGGAATCAACTACACCCCAAATCTTCTTACCGTTTACCTTGGTATATGCCTTTACGCTGTATACATATTTCACACCAACGGTTGCTTTCTTGTCAACATAGCTTAAGGTATCACCGTATTTTACAGTACCAATCTTCTTCCAGTTGGCATCCTTTTCTTCTGCAGGCTTTCTGTAGATTGCATAACCCTGAGCCTTTGTAACCTGTTTCCATTTAATTTCAATTTCCTTGCTGCCGATTGTCTTGGCTGAAACAAGCTTTGGTGTAGCAGGTTTTGCCTTTCCTGTAACAATAGCAGAATTTGCACTGAATACATTCTGGCCTGCCTTATTCTGGCTATAAGCTCTTACATAGAATGTATAGTTCTTTCCGCAGGTTAAATTCTTTACCAGGAATGCATTTTTCTGTAATGTTTTAATCTTTTTAAAGGTTCCGTTATCCTGCTTCTGATATACTTCATATCCGGCAGCACCTTCTACTGCTTTCCATTTTACTTTTACCTTGGTAGTAGCTGTACTTTCGAGAACCACCTCTGTAGGTGCTAAAGGAGCGATAGTAACCTTGGATCCTTCTAAAGGAGTTGCACTGCTTACAATCTTCTTGGCATCCAGTTCTGAAGTTGCATATGCAGAAATCAGATAATAATAATTCTTTCCTACTTCAAGTACATTTTTATCAGATGCTACATCTGTATAAGTAAGCTTGTCTGCTGCCACTTCAGCGATTCTGACATAATCCTTACCTTCTTCTTTTCTGTATACATAGTAGCCCTTTGCATGCTCTGACTTTGTCCATGTAATCTTTGCACTGTTATAGCCCTTGCAAACTGCTTCTGAAATAGTTACTGCTGCAGGAGCAATATCAAAGTCCTGAGTAATAGTGCCTGTATAATCACCAATACCTGTGATTTCTACCTTGGCAGCACCCATCTTGTTGGTGTTTTCAGAAATCACCTTGATAGAAAAGTCTTTATCTTTTACCAGGGTATATACATTACCTTCCTTGTCTGTTTCCTGAATGGTTACAGTAGGTTCTACGGATTTTCCGGTATATGCTGCATTATCAACCTTGATTTTGCTGATTTCTTTATTCATGTCAGTCAAAATCGATTTACGAATCTTAAGGTCCTGAGACTGGAAGGAAACCTTTTCATCACTTACGCCTCCAACCCAGTACTGAAGCTGATAATCACCGATTGCTAACTTTCCGATTGCCAGTTCAACAGATTCTGCTACAGTAGATGAGGTACCTGCTGCAGAGGTATTAGCTGCACTGTTAATGATTTCTCCCTTGGAATCTACGATAGCAACTGTATATTTGGTTTCCGGTGAAACTCTGAATTTCAGAGTTAAATTATGTCCGTATGCATGAGAAGTCGGAAAATCATCTCCGTCAGGATAAATAAGTGTTCCTGCTTCCTCTGCATCTAAATCCTCCATATCTGCTTCTTCAACTACAGCCTCATCGGCAATATCTTCATTCACGTCTTCGATGGCGATTTGCATCTCTGCAGGACAAGAGTTTTCAGATACAATCGCTGCAGAAGCAATTGCGTTATCTGCGAAACAAAGTGTCATAGCCAACAAAGTACAGACTAAACGTTTTTTCATGTCATTCTCCTTTTTTCCATAAAAATAGTGAAGCCCAAAAGCTCCACTATCAGTATAGCACAATATATTGTCTCGTCAAACGTTTTAAGCCACATTAAGTAGTGTTTTTTCTTAAGTTTCTCTTAATAACTCTTAATATCTGCTTAGCTTTCTACGATTAGATATCTTCCGTCTTCCAAATCAAACACTTCCTGTGCCGAAAGCAGTTCCTCTTCACTCATTCCGGAGATATCAACGCCCTCTTCATCAAAGTAATCCCATACCTCTTTTTTACTATCTACGACAACAGCCATGCAATCACTTAAAAATTCCAGGGCTTCCTCCTTGCTTTGAGCCACTTCTTCCGGGAACAGCTGAAGCTGCTTCTCCAAAAAAATCTCTACTACTTTATCATCATATTCCGGCATATTATTTCCTTTCTCACACATTCGAGCAAAGTCGAATCTATATGTGCGCTTCAATACAAATACATTTATTCCAGGGTTCTGAGTACCTGCAGCACTCCATCCTCCCAATAGGGCGGACAAATATGGGCTGCTGCTTCCTTTACACAATCCATGGCATTTTCTACCGCATAGCTGTGCTTGGCTGCCTTCATAAGGCCGATATCATTTTCATTATCACCAAAGACCATGACCTCATCTTTTGTAAAGCCCAGATGATTTAATAAGATAGCCAGGCCATTTCCTTTATCGACAGAGTGGTCCATAAAATCTACCCACTCTGCACCTGCCATACAGGCTTTTACCTTATCCTTCCACTTTGGAATCAGATAATTTTCACCCAGCTCCTTGATGCTGCCTTTTTTATAAATCGCCAGTTTGATAAACTCTACATCTTCTTTCAAAAGATCATCTGTCAGCTTTACTTCATTTCGGTAGCTGTCTCGAATCAAATGAATAAACTCTTCACTTTTAGATTCCAGAAAACAGCCCTTACTGGTCGATGCGACAACATGACAGTCTTCTTTGTAGAGAGCTCTCAAATCCTCCATAAGCTGTTCCACATATTTTCGTTCCATCTTGACCAGATGAAGATTTTCATCATCTACGATAATATGTGCACCGTTTTCTGCAATATAACTCAGTTTTCGGTTAGCACGTGCAAACAATTTATGAAGACTTCCATATTGTCTTCCGCTGGCAATTACCACATGAATGCCGATATCTTCCAGTCTTTGTATTTCTTCAATCACTGCATCCGAAACCTCCGGTGAGCCTTCCTTTACCAGGGTACCGTCTACATCTGTTGCCATTAACTTAATCATCACTCTGTTCACCGCTGTGCATTCTCGGTTGGAATACGCGATTGTTTTCTCCTTTTTCCTTCTTCAGATCTTCCATTTCTCGGATTGCTTCCTCACAGAAGGTATCCTGAGCACATACTAACTTTTTACCTCTCTTATCTACCTTTTCATAGGTATCATCCGGTTTTAAAATATGTGCCTTCATAGTATCTTCCAATTGAACCTTCAAAATATGAAGTGCTTTTGCCTTGATATCTTCATTCAAGAGTGGGAATAAGATTTCCACACGTCTGTCGAGGTTTCTCGGCATCCAGTCAGCACTGGCAGCAAAAATCTGCGGAAGACCTCCGTTTTCAAAATAAAAGATTCTCGCATGCTCCAGGAAATTACCGACAATCGAGCGAACCGTAATATTCTCACTCACTCCCGGAATTCCGACTCTCAGACAACAAATACCTCTGACAATCAAATCAATCTGAACTCCTGCAGCACTGGCTTCGTATAAGGCTTCAATAATCGTCTGATCACAGAGAGAATTCATTTTGGCAATGATATGTGCCTTTTGACCATTCTTGGCATGATTCATCTCTCTTTGAATCAAATACAGGAATTTATCCTTGAGCCAGAGTGGTGCCAGTGAAAGTTCATTCCAGCTTCTCGGCTCTGAATAACCGCTCAGCATATTAAATACAGCAGTTGCATCCTCTCCAATGGCTTCCTGACAGGTTAATAAACCTACATCTGTATATAATTTTGCGGTTGCATCATTATAGTTACCGGTCCCGAGATGTACATATCTGCGAATACCGTCTTCTTCCTTTCGTACCACCAGGGTAATTTTGGAATGTGTTTTCAGTCCTACCAGACCATAAATAACGTGACAGCCTGCTTTTTCCAGCATTCTGGCCCAAACAATATTGTTTTCTTCATCAAATCGAGCCTTTAACTCAACTAAAACAGAAACCTGTTTCCCGTTTTCAGCAGCCTGCGCCAAAGCCTTGATAATCGGCGAATTACCGCTGACACGATACAGAGTCTGCTTAATTGCCAATACCTGAGGATCCTTTGCTGCCTGTCTGACAAAATCCACGACCGGTTCAAAGGTCTGATACGGATGATGAAGCAATACGTCACCGCCGCGAATTACCTCGAAAATATCTGCATCTGCAGGAATTTCCTTTACCGGCTGAGGTTTAAATCCCGGAACCTTCAAATGATCATAATTGTCCATAGAATACATCTTCATCAGGAAGGTTAAATCGAGCGGACCATTTATAAAATAAATATCCTCTTCGTCAATTGAGAGTTCCTTTTTCAGTATCTTTAAAAGACTCGGATCTACGCCCTCTTCTACCTCGAGACGGATTGCATCTCCTCTTTGTCTTTTCTTTAGCTGCTTTTCAATTTCCTTTAATAAATCTTCTGCTTCATCCTCATCAATGGATAAATCCGCATTTCTCATAATGCGGAAAGGATGCGCACAAAGAACATCATAATTCAGGAAAAGCTTATCTATATTTTTTTCAATGACTTCTTCTAATAAAATGACATGTGTCTTTGCACCGTCATTTGATAAATCAGAAGGAATTTCTACAATACGTTTTAATACAGAAGGCACCTGAACAGTAGCAAATTCTACCACGCCGTCCTGGCTTCCCTTCTTTTTCAAAAGTGCTCCGATATTTAATGACTTGTTTCGAATAAGCGGAAACGGTCTGGAAGAATCCACTGCCATCGGTGTTAACACCGGATATATTTCTTCTTCAAAGAAATGATCCACAAATGCAGCCTGTTTTTCATTCAGTTTTTCATGCTGCGTAACCATCGCAAAGCCTTCTGTCAAAAGCTGAGGAAGCAGACTTCTGTTATAGGTAGAATACTGCTGATTTACGAGTTCATGTGTTTCCTTGTTGATTGCCTTAAGCTGTTTTTGAGGAGTTAACCCTGCAATATCCGGCTTTTTATATCCGGCATTTACCATATCCTTTAGGCTCGCTACACGAACCATAAAGAACTCATCCAGATTGGAAGCAGTTATACTCAAAAACTTCAATCTTTCAAACAGGGGAATGCTCTTGTCTCTGGCCTCAGATAAAATACGTTTATCAAATGCGAGCCAGCTTAATTCACGATTTGTATAGTACTGTGTATTTCTAAATGGATGTTTTTCCTTATTTTCACTCATATTTATCACCTGACCATTTACATTTTTTGACGAATACGCGGTTTGATTCGATATACCTCTTCAAAGAACTGTGCCTTGTTATCCAAAAGCCCTCTTTCCAGGGTTAAATCCACTCCGCTGTCGACAGTCACTACCAGTTCATTATCCTTGAGACTTGCCTTGATATTTTTGAATTTCATCTTGTGACTTCTGTCCAGTCCGTTGGCAAGTTTCAAAATTGCTGTAAGCTTTGCAATGATCAGATAAGACTGCTTATCTATCATGCTGTGTGCATTCATTTCATGATAATACTCAAACTCTAAGCGATTGTACTTTACGATATTGGCAACCATCTCTCGTTCTAAATGGGACAGGCCGATTATTTCAGTGGCCATGATAATACTATAGGAACACTCTCCTACACTTGCCATACTAATATATTTTCCGCAGTCATAAAGCTTTGCCGCTATCTGTAATAATAGTCTTTCGCGTTTTCCCAGGCCATGCACCTTTTTCATGCTGTCATATATAGTCAGTGCAATATTTTCCATGGATTCACTACGCTTTTTACTTCCCATATAACGCTTGCTGATGGTAGATGCGCAGGCTAAAATATCCTTTTCAAAATCATGATCGAGGCTGATCAGTCGATTGTTTTCCGCATATTCATATACCATTCCGTCGCAAAGCGAAACTCCCGGTGCCCATAAAAGCGTAGCTTCCAGCATCTGAAGAATTCGTTTCATAAGAACCGTACTGTTGAATAATAAAAACGCCTCTTCTTCACTGATGCCGAGCCAGGCCGATATTTCCTGGCGATTCATTCTTTTTAAATTTTCAACAAAATCCAGACACTGTCCTGCAGTCATAAAACCTTTGGTTTCACCGCACAACTTGGGATTTTGCATTACCTTGCTCAGATAATCATCCACCACAATAATGTTCTGAACTTCTCTGTCCTTGAAATACATTTTCTTCAGAACCTCCAGCTGATTATCCACCATCTCTTCAATCAGTTTCTCATAATGAGACGGTTTCACCTGCATGGAAAGAAGTCTTTCTCTCATACGCAAAACACCCAGACGGATATTTTGTGTAGTAACCAGCGAATCCTTGTCAAACAAAGAAACCTGAATACTGCCACCACCGATATCCACGATTACCGTGCCCTTTTCAATAACCTTTTGGAAGCCCTCTCCCTTGGAGGCGATAGCCTTGTAATCTAAAAAGCGCTGTTCGGAGTTACTCAATACATCAATGGTAAGTCCGCATCTGGCATAAATCGTATCCAAAACGATCATGGTATTTTCTGTCTCACGGATTGCGCTGGTACCATATGCTCTGTAAGCATCTACCTTGTAGCCTTCCATGATTTTCTTGAATTCATTTAATGTCATGCACAGCTCGTCAACCCTTTGATTGCTGATTTTTCCGTGCTGATAGGTATCAGATCCCAAATCGATTCTTTGGCTGATACAATCAATTTCTTTCAGTCCCACCTTGGGAGAAATTTCAAAAATTTTCATGGTAAGTTCATAAGAACCTACATCAATTGCAGCAAATGTTTTAATTGCCATACCCTAGTTCACCCTCTTTTGTCAGTTGTCCAAAACTAACTTTTGATTTTGTTGATACCTTCTAGTAATTACCCAAAATCTTCATATTACGAGATTCATCTCTCAAACCTCTGAGTGCATTTTTTACTGCACTGTCAGCAAGGTTACCTTCGAAATCCACAAAGAATCGATATTCCCAATTGCGATCTTCGATTGGTCTACTTTCAATTTTAGTCAGATTTAAATTGTTATAAATAAAGTGTGACATCATGCGATACAACGAACCGCTTTCATGAGGAAGTTCAAAGCAGATACTGATTTTATTTGCATCCTTTTTGAAAATCTTCTGATTGGTTACGATAATAAATCTGGTTGAATTGGTGGAGGACTGGTTTACACCCTTTTTGAGTACCTCAAGCCCGTAAATCTTGCCTGCATATTCACTGGCAATGGCCACCTGAGTCTTGTCCTGATCCTCTTTGATTTTTCTGGCAGCAAATGCATTGTTTTGCATACTGACACGATTCCAGCTATAGGTATCCAAATATCTGGAAGACTGCATCAGTGACTGCGGATGAGAATAAACCGTCTTTACCTCCGAAAGGTCGGTTCCTTCCAGTCCGAGCAGACAGTGTTCAATTCGGATAATCTGCTCTGCCACGATATAATTTTCAAATTCTACCAGTAAATCATATATTTCACTGACTACTCCGGCAGTTGAGTTTTCAATCGGAAGCACTGCAAAATCTGCACTTCCTTCATCGATGGCACTCATCGCCTCACGGAAAGTATCTACATGAAAGCTGTTAATCTCTTCCCCAAAATACTTTGCCATGGCAGCCTGCGAATATGCTCCTTCTGCTCCCTGGAACACAACTCTGGCCTTTTTGGTTTCTAAATCTTCTACACCAATAAAAGGGAGCTTTCCGATACAGCCGTTCTTTTCCAAAAGCTGATACTGGAGTTTACGACTCATGGACATAATCTGTTCAAATAATTCCTCTACTCCGTGACTGTTAAAATCATTGTGAGTCAGAGATTTTACCTTACGAATCTTTTCCTCTTCTCTGGTTTTGTCAAAAACTTTTTTACCTGTATCAATCTTAAACTGTGCTACTTGAGAGCACACATCCATTCTTTTTTCATAAAGTTCAACGATCTGAGTATCGATGTCATCGATGATATCTCTAAGTGCTAATAAATCCATTGTTTTCTCCTTTTTTTATTGCCTCATAATCAGGCAAAAATACTATCCTTATCATAATACAAAACGGCCTTCAAGTAAAGATAGTGCAATGCATCTCTAAATATGCTATAATCGCCATAACAACAGAAAAAACAGGCATTTAGGAGGTATTATGGCATCTAAAAAAACTGTGGTTATTGTACTTTCCGTCATCTTTTGCGTACTGGTCGGAATGTTTGTTATATTTCAGTTTTCCGGCAAGGTAGCATCCAATCCGCCGGGCACCTATGGTAACACTGCCGGCAATCTTTATAACGGCGGATATTTCTGCGAAAATGACGGCAGAGTATACTTTGGCAATGCTTATGATGAGGGAACTCTTTACAGCATGAAGCCGGATGAAACGGATCTCAAAAAATTAAGTACTGCAAAGATTGGATTTATCAATGCAGCAGGTAATTATCTGTATTACTATCAAAAGGATTCTTCTGCTGCTTCAAGCCTGGGCTTTGTCGTTCATATGTCAGGTCTTTATCGCTGCAATAAAAACGGAGATCGCGTGGTCTGTCTGGATAAATCCGACTGCAACACAGCCCTTCTTATCGATAACACGATCTATTATGAAAAGGCTGAAAAAGGTGCAAACACAACCAGATGCCTATATCAGGTGTTTACGGACAAATCCAACAATGTGAAACTGAGCGATGCATGCATCACCCCTGCCAGTGCTCAGGGAAATGGTTTTTACTACAACAATGTAACTGACAATCACCATCTGATGTATCTGGATATCCATACAAATCAGAGCACGGAAATCTATCCGTATGATATGTGGTTTCCTACCATTCATACTGACGGAAATATTTACTTTTTGGATTTAAAGAACGATTACGCTCTTTGCAGCTACAATCCAATCAGTCAGGAAACCAAAACTCTGACAACTGACCGAGTTGACTTTTTCAATTTGAGTCAGAATTATATTTATTACCAAAAAAACAGCGCACAAGATCCGGCTCTTATGCGCATGCGTTTGGATGGTAGTGATCCTGAAGTCATTCAGTCCGGAAACTTCTCTGATTTAAGTATCACTTCCGAATATGTTTACTTTAAAGCCTTTGGCACAGATCTTCCTGTATACCACACTCCTGCAGAGGGAGCCGTCAATGTATCACAGTTTGAAGCAGCCAAGGAAGCGGCTTATAAAAATTTAAAATAATCTTCATAGGTTACCCTGTACTTACCCTTTGGGAACAGGTACTCATAAAGATCGATGAAATAATCATCTGTCATACTGGCAATGGCATCCACAACGATGTCGTTGCCATTTTCTTTATCATACAAAAACTCCTCCTGATAAAAAGAGGTATATTTGCGAATATACTCTATATGATGTGTAAAGATAACAGAATCCTTTTTTCCTGCCATCAAATCCTCATACAGCTTGTCGTATACAGCCTCAAACATCGGAAAGATTTCTTCCTTGAATACACTTTGTCTGTCATCCAGGAGATAAATCTTTTCATAATTTTCTCTCTTGGCTCTTCTCAAGGCTTCAAAATAGTCCTCATCCATTTTCAAATAAGGCTTTCCATAACTGTTCTTTACCAGATTCACAGTCATATTGTTGATGATTTCCGCATTTCCTTTTCCGATATGAAGATCAGAAAATAAATCTTCATCCTGCAAAAGACCGATTCTGACAGCATCCTGTCTATCCTTTCCCAGATATGCCAGAATATCCGCAATACGCACCACACAGCCTTCCAGGGTAGACGGAATCAATGTCTTCACTCCATCCTTTTCATTCAGACACAAATCCATTTTGGCCTCAAATCCGGCAAACCCGTCTATCGGCTGTGGTCTGTATTCCTGAAGTTCCAATTCGCCATTATGACAAATAATCCCATCCAAAGTCTGCAGACTGACATTGACAGGAAAAATCGTTTCCAGTATTCTTCCGCTTTGAATATTATGATTAAAAAACTTTCCACATCTGTTTTGATAGATTTCACTTAATTTATGCTCGCCCTGATGACCAAACGGAGTATGTCCCAGGTCATGTCCCAGTGCGATTGCTTCAATCAGGTCCTGGTTTAGATTAAGTATCCTGCCTATATTTCGGGCAATTCTGGCCACCAGCTGCACATGATAGGCTCTTCTGGAAATATCATCATTTTTCTGCAAAGAAAAGACCTGTGTTTTATCATGATATCTGGTATAAAAAGGAATGTTCATAATCTTTTCCGTATCACGAACAAAGGCCGGACGCAAAAGACTGGCCTTATCCCTTGTCGGAATTCTGCGCAGCACCGACTCATCCTTGCAGGCATACGGATTTTCAACATGATTGTTTCGATCTTCTATTATTTGCTGTTGTAATCCTTTTTCTAAAAATGAATAACTCATAGTTTCCCCTTGTTTAACTGATCCAGCATTTCCTCCATAGTAAGGTGATAAATAGGATGTCTGAAATATGGGCTTAGTTCACACATTGGTCCCAGTACAAAATCCCTGTTTTTCATATCCTTATGAGGAATTGTCAGATTTTCTGTATCCAAAATGACATCTTCATAAAACAGAATGTCCAAATCCAGAGTTCTCGGTCCCCAGTGAATCAGACGCTCCCGCTTTGCATCCTGTTCATATTGATGCAGTCTGTCCAGCAGAGCAAAAGGCTGCAGGAGTGTTTCTGCTTCGAGAACACCGTTCACAAAATCATCCTGTTCCACCCCGCCATATGGCTTTGTTATAATCAGGCTTGATGTTCTGACCTTTCGAAAGTCTGTATCATTTGTAATTGCATCAATCGCGTTCTTTACATATCCTTCACTGTCTCCCATATTAGAGCCGAGTGCAATATACGTCTTATTCCAAAACATCGATCTGGTAACAGAAACATTTTCAAACGGAAGTGCAATCGGCGCTTCTGGTTTACATAATTCCATTTCCATTCCCTTTAAAAGCGGGAACCTAATCAGCACCTCTTTCATCGTTTCTGTCACAGCCTTTTCCAATAATCGAAAGGTATGTTGAGTCAAAAAGGCATGCATACATTCACACACTTCTCCGTAATGCACGCTGTCATATACTTCATCTGTATATGCTGCTTTTTCCATATCCACGTAAAGCTTTGCATTGACATAGAAATTCTGTCCCTTTTTTTGCTCCTCTTCATATACCCCGTGATAAGCATATATTTGTAATCCGGTAATTGTTATAAAATCCATATAATCTCCAAAATAGTATCCTGACTATGAACGTAAAATAGCTTCTGTCATTTTGATTGCACGTACATTTTCTTTGATATCATGCACTCTGACAAAGGAAACCTTTTTACTTACTCCTAAAACTGTAGTTGCGATTGTTCCCTCTACTCTTTCATCCTTTTCCAAATCAAGAGTAAGCCCAATCACTGATTTTCTGCTGGTAGCCAGCAAAACCGGAAGACCAAAGCAATGAAGCGCATCCACTTTATTGATGGCTTCGAGATTCTGCTCATAGCTTTTTGCAAAGCCGACTCCGGGGTCAACCATAATTTTATCATAAGCAATACCTGCCGATGAAGCAAGTTCCAAAGACTCTTCTAAATCAGATATCATATCCTTCATAAAGTCCTGATATACCGCCTCCCGGCGATTATGCATGATACACAGACTCTTCCCGGAGGCTGCAACCACACCTGCCATTTTTTCATCATATTTAAGGCCCCAGATATCATTGATCATATCTGCCCCTGCCGAAATTCCGGCAGACGCCACGCCTGACTTGTAGGTATCTAAAGAAACCGGAATATCAAATCGGCTCTTGATATTTTCAATCACCGGCACCACTCTGCCAATTTCCTCTTCATCTGATAAAAGCGTATATCCCGGTCTGGTTGATTCGCCTCCTACATCAATCAAATCTGCACCTTCTTTGATCATCTGTTCGCAGCGAAACAAAGCGGTATCGAGATTGTTGTACCGGCCTCCGTCTGAAAAGGAATCCGGTGTCACGTTTAAAATCCCCATAACATAAGTGTGATTTTGTGTATCAAATGTTTTATTTCCGATAATCATAAGTTTTCTTCTCCCTGGTACTTTTCTCAATTATTTACCATATCACCAAACAATGGCTAAATTCTTTTTGTCATTCTTCCAGTTGCAGTTTGCTTCCTCCGGACAAAAGAAACAGGCCCGGCTTAACTTGTCTGCCCTGTATAAAAGACCGTTCAAGCTCTTTTCTTCTTTTCGCTCAGACTGTCTGTGCGTTTCAATAGCAGAAACGATCATATCAGTTTCTTCTCTATCAAAACCGCACTCCCAAAGAATAGCCGGTGCTAACTTTGCACTGACCAGTGCATGATCCTCACCGTTTTCATACTGCTGCCATCTGCCGATATCATGTAAAAGCGCTGCAGCGTAGATATATTCCTCCTCTATCTGATACGCTTCCTTCATATTTAATATCATTCCGATTCGTGCTACATCTAAAAAATGCACATAATCATGATGACAAAACACCCTGTCAGACTCCCACTTATTGATTCTGACAAGGTGCTCCTTATACTGTTTATTTTGTATTATTTTTTGAATTCGCTCAGTCATAAAAATTACATACCTCTTCCAAGCATTTGGAAAAACATATTTCTCAAATTTTCATCTTCTTCAAAGCAGCCTCTGACTGCAATGCTGACCGTCTGACTGCCCGGCTTTTTCACCCCACGCATTGTCATACACATATGCTCAGCCTCAGTCATAACCATAGCGCCCTTTACATCCAAATCTCTCATCAGCGCATCAGCTACCTGATCGGTAAGCTGTTCCTGAAGCTGAAGACGTTTGGCATATACCTCTACACATCTGGCCAGCTTGGAAAGTCCTACTACCTTGCCGTTTGGAATATATGCCACATGTGCCTTTCCGTAAAAAGGAAGCATGTGATGTTCACACATAGAATAAAAGGTAATATCTTTTTCCAATACAATACCGGTATTGCTGCTGGTAAAGGTTTTTGACAATACCGTCTTTGAATCCTCATCCATACCGGAGAGAATTTCCTCATACATACGGGCAATTCTGGCAGGAGTTTCCACCAGACCTTCTCTGGTAACGTCTTCTCCGACACCCTCTAATAATAATTTAATTGCCTGTTCTACTTTTGCTTTATCTACCATTTTTCTTCTGATTCCTTTTATTGATAATATCCGATAGCTGTCCTAAATAAGACAAAGAACCAAAAGCCAGAATCACGCTATCCTTATCTGCTAACAAATAGCTCATTTCTACTGCTTCTTCCAAACTGTCAGCACAGGTCACCTTCTTATGATAATTACTTACGACCTTGGCAAGCTCATACGCATCCATTGCTCTTTCATTATTCGGTGTTTTCACTGTAATAATGCTGTCAGCAAACTCATAGGTATTTTCTATGATTTTTTCATATTCCTTGTCCTTCAATATTCCCATTATATAGATAATCTTCTTATTTGTAAAATAAAATCGAACAGACTCGGCAAGTCTTTTGGAAGCATCCTCATTGTGCGCTCCGTCCAAAACAAACAAAGGCTTTTGAGAGACCACTTCAAATCGGCACGGCCATTTGGTTTCCATTATGCCTTTGAGGATGTGATTATCATTTAATGATACTCCCAGTTCCTTCAGTACGGATAATGCAGTTACTGCCAGATAAGCATTCTCTATCTGATGCACTCCTAGGAGTGGCACCTTAACAATATTCTTCTTTTCGTATCGAAAGCTTTGATTTTTCAGTCCTAAATGTATACGATCTATCCGAGATGTATCCTCCATATCTGCTATGGTCAAAGGTGCTTCCATCTCCTGACAGCGCTTTTGAATCTCACGCATAACCCGCTCATCCTGTTTCAAGGTGACAACCGGGCAACCTTTTTTGATGATACCTGCTTTTTGGGCGGCTATTTTTTCCAGAGAATCTCCTAAAAAATGCATATGATCCATACTGACTGAAGCAATCACACATAGCTTTGGTTTTTGAATCAGATTGGTCGCATCCAATTTGCCGCCCATTCCGACTTCTAATATCACAAAATCTACCTGTTTTTCCAAAAAGTATAAAAATCCCAGTGCAGTTTCTATTTCAAAGGAAGTCGGATGAGAAAACCCATCCTTTACCATTTCATCACAGACTTCTCTTAGGAGACTAAAATATTTGCAAAGATCCGGGAAACTGATCATCTGATTTCCAATGCATATTCTCTCTCTGTAGGTTTTAATCGTCGGAGAGTTATATCGTCCCACCTTGAATCCGTTTGCCTTTAGGGCTCCGGCCAGATATGCACTGACAGACCCCTTACCATTGGTACCGGCAATATGAATAATTTCCAGTTTATCCTGCGGATTTCCCAGTCTGGCACAAAGCTCCGTAATACTGTCAAGCCCCGGTGAGCTTCCCAGCGCCTGTAAAGATTCAATATAAGCTAAGGTTTCTTCCTTTGTCATGACATTCATAATATGTTTCCTTTAATTTATCTTACCTCGCCACAAGGCCGAGGTATATAATAGAACGACCAGCTCAAAAATATGAGCTGGTCATGTAAGATTCTGATTATGCTGACTCCTGTAAGTCAAGAATCAATAAGATAATTCCGCCAACGCAAGGAATTAATCCTAAAAAGATATATGGCCAAGATTTACCAATATCATTTAAACGTCTTACCTGGATTGCAATACCCGGAATAATGGTTGCGATTTCAAATATTGTTAATACAATTCCCAAAATAATGCCGAGAATCGGAATCGCTGCCAAACCGGAACCTACTAATGAAATAATAATATTGATTAATACTACCTTCCAGAAAGTAGCTCTGTCTGTTCTGCCTTCGAAATCAAAATAACGAAGTAATATTTCCTCTCCCCATGGCTTGAAAAAGTCAGGTAACTGATCAACAAATCCTCTGAATTGTTCCATCTCTTTTGTCTCCCTTATGTAATATATTTTGTGCTGTCGTCAGGTTTTCTCCCCTTGACATATTCCATGATACAAACCGCCCCATGAAAAGTCAAGAAACTGTTTCGAAACAAATTCGAATCATTTTATGAAAAATCTAAACGGTTTCTAAACAGGACTAATTGATTTCATCAATATCCAATGCATCTGCACCGATATTCAAAGTATTCAGTGTTCTTCTCTTGAGTCTCTGCTGCTCAGAAGCTTCCAGAATAAAGTCCTTAATCGCTCTGGCATTTTTGACATGAATCAGCTTAAGTGTCGGATTTGTGGTATCTCCTGTATGACATACAATCGTACCCAGCTTGAACATACGCTCCCAAAGACTGGTCTCAAGCTGAACATCCTGTACTTTATACATATAACAGTCATCTTCTACTGTATTTAAAAATCCGCTTTTTACATTAATAATCTCTTCTTTTACTGTATATACGGTAAATGTCCAAGGCAATCCTAAAAATGCCCATCTTTTTCTTTCCTTAAATTCCATGTGTTTTCCTCCCCTGATTTGTCTAAAAATTGACACTGATTTTCTTATCTTGATGTGTGATACACACCATAGTCTATTATAATGGGAATTACTGACAGAAACAATATAAAAATATAACAAAAGCTTACAGATTTTTCGTTGAAAGAAATGCTGCTTTATGCTATGATGGAAAACAGAAAAAAATAGAAAAGGAGACACCTATGATAGCAAAAGATTGTATTAAATCAAGAAGAAGTATTCGTAAGTTTAAACCTGATGCAGTAAGCCATGAGGTATTAGAAGAAGTCATTGCTACCAGTGCTTTTGCTCCAAGCTGGAAAAACACCCAGATTACCCGTTATATCGCGGTTGAAGGAGAAATGAAAGACAAAATTGCCAATGAATGTACTGATGCATGGCCTGGTAACGGCAAAATTATTGCTGCCGCTCCAATGCTTATGGTTATTTCTATTATCAAAAACAGATGTGGTTTTGAAAGAGATGGTTCCTTTACAACAGAACGTGGCGATTCTTGGCAGATGTTTGATGCCGGTGTTGCCAGCCAGACTTTCTGCTTAGCTTTACATGAAGCAGGACTTGGTGGTGTTATCATGGGTATCTTTGATCATAAAAAAGTGGGAGAACTTCTCGGTTTAGAAGATGACCGTGAGGTTGTTGCTTTAATTCCAATCGGATATCCGGATGAAGAACCTAACGCTCCAAAGCGTAAAGAGGTTTCTGAATTACTTTCATATCGTTAATGATTTTAGAATCGAAGGCAATTGCCTTCGATTCTATTTATGTATTCGCCAAAGAGAAAAGCCTTTGGTAAAAACTTAGCAAAAGGAGAATATCATGAGACATTTAATGAGTCCTTTGGATTTTTCCAAAGAAGAATTGGATGCGCTGTTTGATTTGGCAGCTGACATCGAAAAAAATCCACAAACCTACGCAAAGAAATGTGAAGGCAAAAAATTAGCAACCTGTTTTTACGAGCCAAGTACTCGTACCCGATTAAGTTTTGAAAGTGCTATGTTAAATCTCGGAGGAAATGTAATCGGATTTTCTGATGCTGCTTCCTCTTCTGCTTCAAAGGGTGAAAGCGTATCCGATACGATTCGAGTTATTTCATGCTTTGCAGATATTTGTGCCATGAGACATCCAAAAGAAGGTGCTCCTATGGTAGCTGCTGACAAATCAGGCATTCCTGTGATTAACGCAGGTGACGGTGGTCATCAGCATCCAACCCAGACATTAACTGACCTTTTAACCATCCGTAGCCTGAAAGGCAGACTTGACAACTTTACCATCGGTCTTTGCGGCGACCTTAAATTCGGTCGTACCGTACATTCCCTCATCAATGCTTTGGTTCGCTACGAAGGGATCAAGTTTGTATTTATCTCACCGGAGGAATTAAGAGTACCTGACTATATCACAGATATGTTAAAAGAAATGGGCATCTCCTACGAAGAACATATTTCTTTAGAAGATACCATTGCAAATCTAGATCTTTTATATATGACCAGAGTTCAGAGAGAACGTTTCTTTAATGAAGAGGATTACGTCAGATTAAAAGACTTTTACATCCTGGACAAAAAGAAAATGGATATGGCTAAAAAAGATATGTTAGTACTGCATCCACTGCCACGTGTAAATGAAATCTCTGTTGAGGTGGATGATGATGAAAGAGCTGTTTACTTTAAGCAGGTGCAATACGGTGTTTATGTACGTATGGCACTGATTTTAACCCTGTTAGAGCTCGCATAAAAGATAAAAGGAGAATGCTATGTTAAATGTAGGAAAAATCGAAGAAGGCTTTGTACTTGACCATATTGATGCAGGTCAGAGCTTAACTATTTATCACCTTCTTCAGTTAGATAAATTGGATTGTACCGTTGCAATCATCAAAAATGCAAAAAGTAGTAAAAAAGGCAAAAAAGACATCCTCAAGGTAGAATGCGGAATCGACCAGCTCAATCTGGATGTATTGGCATTTATTGATCACAACATCACCGTAAATGTGATAAAGGACGGAGAAATTGTAGATAAAAAGACACTGATTCTGCCTAAAGAGATCAAGAATGTCATCAAGTGTCATAACCCAAGATGTATTACCAGTATCGAACAGGAACTCCCTCATATCTTCCTCCTGGCAGATGAAGAAAAGGAAGTATATCGTTGTAAATACTGCGAAGAAAAATACAGCAAACGCCGCTTATTCGCAAATTAAAAAATCTGAAAGCAAAAGCTTAAAAAAAATACTCCGGAATAACCGGAGTATTTTTTTCTTCTTATTTTTATTCTTCATATGGATCTACGTTCAAGCGCTTAATCGTATTAAACGGATAATATCTAAAAATTGCTTTACCGAGAATCTTGTCTCTGGACACAAAACAATATTTCTGCTCAACTGCTTCCTCTTCTGTTTCCACCAGTTCATCCGCTACCGCTTCTTCTGCCCAGTATCTGCCATCAAGCGAATTGTTTCGGTTATCACCCATTACAAAATAGTAGCCTTCCGGAACGTCATAAGAAAGCCCATCACTTCTCATAATCCATTCATCCGGCAGGTAAATTTCCTCAAGCGGGGTGTCGGAACCATTAATATAAACCTGTGCATCTCTGATTTCCAAATGTTCCCCCGGCAATCCTATGATACGCTTGATATAAATCTGTGATTCATCTACAGGATAATCAAACATAACGATATCGCCGCGCTTTGGATCCTTTTTCAGGTATGACAGACGAAATCCGATCAGTCTGTCTTTTACATGAATCGTCTGTTCCATAGAACCTGTCGGAACATTCGCATTGATAATGATGAAATGATTCATAAACAGGGCAATGAATAAAGCAAGAGCTACAACTTCCACCCATGAAAGAATTTCTTTCACAATCGGATTCATATCCTTCTTCTCCTTTTTTGCCTCTGCATTTTCTTGTTCTGTTTCCTGTGTAAGCGCGTCTCCTGTTTCGATTTCTTCTGTCTCCAGTTCTTCCGTGCTTACATTTTCCTTTTCAATACTCAATGTGTTTCCCCTTTGTAAATATCTTAAACAAAATTAATAACTTCTTCCTTTGGTTTCTTGGCCTCTTCTACTGAAATAGCCTTGAGCACCGGACCTTCTTTACCATAATCCGCAAAATACTCAATGGAAACCTTAGCAGTTACCTTAACCCACTGCTTTTCTGTCAGGGTATCTGCCTGATCATATGCACAGGCAAAGCCTAAAAATGCCATATCATCTGCACAGCAGGTCATTGCCATACGTCCCGGAATAAAATATCCCTTTGCCATCTTGTCAGGCTTCATAACTGTTGCTACGAAAGAAACCGTCTTTCCCTGATAACGGCTCATATTATCGAGT